>JBFRWR010000356.1:0-6602 GCA_051439685.1 Trichodesmium sp. | reverse complement strand
ACTTTTAACAAAAGGTTGAGAACAACTAACTAAACTATATTCAGGGTCAAGTTCTCTAGCAATTCCATCTAGAGTAGTTAGTGATTTAAGAATAAAAGTCATTTGAGAAGGTAGACGAAATGGTTGTTGTTCAAATAATAAATAAATTTCTTCCTTTACTTCATCAAAATTATAAAAATCTACAGGTTTATCAGTGAAATTTTCCAATAAAAAATTAACTAATCTTTTAACAGGCATCATATCCTGCATTGGTTCAATTAAACCAATAGTAATTAAAGTATTCAGCACCTCATCAACATCTTTTCTTAAAATTGCAAAAAATGTTTTAATCATTTGATCTTTTGTCAATGACTTGACCTCAGCCATCATCCCAAAATCATAAAAAATTACTCCGCCATTTAAACTAACTGCTAAGTTTCCTGGATGAGGATCTGCTTGAAAAAAACCATCTAATAATAACTGCTTTAAATAACAACAAACTCCTATTTGATTAATCTTTCTTGGATTAATATTACAAGCTTCTAGACGGACTTTATCGTTTATTTTTATTCCTGGTAAATACTCCAGAGTTATAACTTTTTCCGTAGTATAATTCCAATATATAAGAGGTACAATTATTTCAGGAGAATCTTGAAAATTTTCCCGAAATCTGTCAGCGTTTTTCCCCTCATGAACATAATCAATTTCTTGATAAAGAATGGTAAAAAAATCATAATAAATAGCATCTAAATCATACTTTTTAGCCCAAGCAAAATATTTTTGACAAAAACGGATAACATTTTTGACAACTTTTACATCTAAGTCAAATAAGGGTTTTAATCCTGGACGTTGGACTTTAACAACAACTTCCTCTCCTGTTTGTAACTTAGCTTTATGGACTTGTCCCAAACTAGCTGCAGCGATGGGACGTTCCTGAAAATCTCTGTACAAAGAATAAAGAGAGTTGCCAAGTTCCGACTCAATAATAGCGATCGCTTCTGTGGTTTCAAAAGGAGGTACTTGATCTTGTAATTTTCCTAACTCCTCCACATATTCCTTGGGCAATATATCAGCTCGTGTAGATAGAGATTGACCGATTTTAATAAAAGTTGGGCCTAAGTTGAGCATGGTTTTGACTAACCACTCAGCGCGACTCCTTCTGACGGAGGCAGATTTATTTTGAAATAAATTATCCCACCATAAAAAGAAGAACAATTTTCCGGCAGCACTAAAAACATCTATTTGTCTAGTTAGAGGAGAATATTGAGTGCGTTGCCAACGAAGGGAATTAGAAGCATTTGTAGTGAGCATACTATAAGTTATGTAAATCTATCCACCGTCCATTGATTGTAACTGGGAAAAGAAAATTCGGAAAGATAGGTAAATAATTAATAATTAATAATTAACAATTAATAATTACTTTTTAGACTATCTTGAGGATCATTTTTCACATTTTACAACAGTTTTCTATGGGATGAAGAATATTATTAATTGTTTGAGGGAGCAGGGAAGATGCAGATGAGGATAATGAACAAACAAAAAATATTTACTTCGTCAATTTTACCATATTAATCTGCATTTTTCTGTCAGGATAAATCCGCAATAAAAAAATGAATAAAATGTATGATTTGATTGATTAATATAGCAATTCCCAAAAAATGTGAGGTACAAAATGCCTTGATTTTGGGAGTAGGGAGTAGGGAGTAGGGAAGTTGGAGAAATAGGGAGTAGCAAATCAGAAAAAGTAAGCATTTCCTGCGGAATGCTGCGCAAACAGCTATTAGCAGTCAGCAGTCAGTTCCTAGTTTTTTAATGAAAGAAGTAAGCAGTCTTTTAACTTCTACTTGATCAATCATATATCTGACTTATAAAACCATATATATTTATGGCTGGAAATTATAGATTTGTCTAAAAAGCTGATAGCTGATAGCTGACGGCTGAATGCTTACCAGAAAAACAACTGTAACTCATTAGCTTGAGAAACGCTATATCGATCAATAAGTCTTGACATAAATAGATTTTACTTACAGCAAATTCCGTATTTCCGAGATACAACTAACACTCAGAAATATTTTTTTTCTATTTTCTTTTACCTCTTCCCTAATACCAATTTTATTTAAAGCTGCATATAATTATAAATTAATTAAGTTACCGAGCTTGATATACAGTAAACTCTGATTAAAATTTTATTCTATGCAACTTCATATTAATTTGGTATAAACCATAAACACAGAACCCTCACGGGTATTGGAAAGTGCTTTAATACAATTTATAGTAATTTTAAATCAGAATGAAACACTTTTTGAGCTAAAACCCTTTCACAGGAAAAAATTATCGTCTCATACTAATTCCCAAAAATAATCCTGTACTTCATTAAGACTTCAGTTGTTAAGTAATAATAATGGTTCAGTAATGTTTTTAAATATTCTCAGGATTAAGCAAAAATATCTTATGTCTTTGAACCCTACTCCCTACTCCCTACTACCTACTTTGAAGCAGATTTAGCAATGCTTTTAAGATTTGGTATCAATCTAAACTGAAATGACTATATCAAAAACTTTTCTAGATTTTCTCCACCTGGGGACTTGTGTAGTAAGGTGATGGGGGATAAGTGATAAGTGAAAATATCAATAATTAAGATGGTACTGACTAATAAATAATCAAACAATTAATTAATTAACAGGAGTAAATTGCTGGATAAATGTAGTTATTTATATATAGCAATTAGGAATGAGATGTGAGGATTTTTATGATAGTTAGTTTTAGCTGAAAACCTTAAATATTATGAATCATGGCTCCTAAATCCCACCAAAACATTACAACTTAAATATGATTACTATACTATAGATAGTCAGTTTAAATAGAACACAATCTAGAGCTTTTTACTTAAGTCTCACAATTCATTGGAAATACAAAAAAGTATTATGAAAATTCTAGGAATTAGTCTTAAATCAAATCCATAATTTTGTTAAATCCTCAGATGATAGATACCTTAAATAATTCAGTTTATGTAGATAATTAAATCTTGATTGATTAAGTATGTCGTCAACATTGCTGCTTTCCATTTTCGCCATAATTATTAATTCTGAATCCTCTTTTTTAAGACTACTTTTTTCCACTAAAAAATGTAGTTTTTTATCTTTTTTCTGCTTCTTTTTTGGCAACATTACTGTATTTTTGATAAAGTTCAGTCCTATTCACCGCTACATCATACTTTGAATAACTAGGTGCAACAGAGGCCATTAGTTCTGCTGCTTGTTGCCATGTCTTGGCGATCGCCACCCACTCCTCTTGAGACTGAGCAATTTTACCATCAGCAACAGCTTTTTGAGCAAGTCTAACTGCTTGAGTAAAAGCTACTTTTGACTGATCATCATTATTTTCTGGAGACTTTTGAGTGGTGGGAGATGGAGACTGAGAAACAGTATTTTCTGAAGCTACTATTACCTCTCGTTCCGAAAAGTTGACCCATCTATTAATTAGGAGACCTAAAGTTAGCATTAGCAGACTTAGAAAAAAAATGCCTATGACATCAGGCTGGAATTGATTTGGCTTTTGCATTCCTCTAGAATAAACACTTTTATATAAAGGTATTTTAGTCGATTTAGGCTCATTTTTCTGAAAAATATTTGCGATTTGTTGAAATATATTAGGTTTAGCTAAAGTAATTTTTTGAGACCAAAGAAATTGATTTTCTGACTCTCTAGTAATATCTTCAAGCCAGAGTAATTTTTGTTCTTGGATAATTCTACTATTAATTTTTACTTGCTGAATATTACGAGGTGAAATTTTTTCGAGAGTCTCTCTAAGCTGTTCTACAAGATTAGATTTTTCTAACTGTTCAACTTCGGGTGCTTCACATAAAACTTGTAAAACACCATCCGAGAATATTGCTCTAATTCTGATACCTAATGTAGCTAACTCTTGATTAAGAATTGAAATAATTGCTGCTACACTACCTTGGCGAGCTTGAGTGAATATATCATTATTTTGATTTACCATTGATATTGACTATAATTAATTGAATAGTTCCTATAGCAATCCGCGCATTAGGTTTTAATATTTTATTGTAGGATTTTAATTTGCCAATCACATTTTTTGTAATCATTCAGCTATTAGCAGTCAGCTAGTGTCTAATTGTATAAATTAATATACTTACTGAGTCAATAAAAAAAGCTTGAAGCCAAGAAAATTCAACCTAAAAATAATATTACTAATTTTTGCAACTGGACACTAGCCTCCTACAGAGGAACTGCTTTATCAGCAATGAAAATGACAAGTTAGCTGATGATGTATGGTTTGATCTAGACTTTATAATTCTCGCTCAATCTCAATTCTAATTCCTCCTATAAATTGAATAAATTACGAACACTCAGGGCTGATGGCTGAGGGCTGAATACTTACAATTTTTTATTGGGTTTGGAGACCAAAACTCTATAGTTTTGTGGGCAAATAATTTATGATTATAAGGTTGGTAGAGATACTGAATATAATTATTAGTTAATCTCGCTCTTAGAGACTTTTTTTCAAATAAGTATTACACCACTTTTGCAGATAGTCAGGTATTCAATAACTAATTTTTATCAAACAGGATTAGGTCTAAAAACCTGTCTTTTAAGACGAAATGTTTTTGGAGCGGGGCGTAAATCCCCATTACAAAAACAACTTCTAACTTCTGACTTCTGACTTCGTTAATTTTCCTACTCCATACTCCCTAAAACCATAAAATTTTGTACCTCATCAAATCGAAAACTACTCTAAGAGAATGAATAGTTATTAAAATCTAAAAGTGGCAATAATTTAAGGAATTAAAATTTGGTAGATAATCAGATATTAGGTAAATATATTCCTGGCTCTTTCAGTAAAAAATAGTTTTCCAGTATTTCTTAATCCTGATTCTCTATTGCCTCTTATCTGTTCCTTATTTCCTATCTCCTTTTTATATTTCCTGATAGATTCAATCTCTTACTTATTCATATTATTGCTAGGATGATCTAGTAGTACCATAAATAAATTATTATATAGGGTTTCTCAAGAAGGGTGAGGTACAGTTGTTTTTCTGATTTGCTATTCCCTACTCCCTATTCCCTACTCCCTATTCCCTATTCCCTATTCCCAAAAAAAAGGAATTTTGTACCTCACCAGTATGGGAATTGCTATAACCATTATCTCTTTATTTAGACTAGATTAATCGAGAAATTTATGAGAGAGAAAACAATCTTGTTTGATGGCTAGACTTTTAATAAACTGAAATACTATAGCAATCCGCGCATAGGTTGCGGGTAATCAAAAAGTAAATAAACAAACAGAAACTCTGACCGAATAATTAAGGTTTAAAGCCTCTCTTTTAAAAGAGAAACAAGAAAAAATTTTCCTTTTATTCAATCTTCTTCCTTTGAGGGAGAGGTAATTATCAATTATCAATTATCAATTATTAAACTCTTCTTAAAAGTAATCGGAATTATATCAATAATGAGGTACTTTTCCTGATTTTAGCTATGAAATCACTTATTAATCTAAATGTTAAAATTAGATCGTAAAGAGTGTGAGATTGCAACCAGGGGATGAATTGAAAGGGATTTTAATTTGCCATGTCAGATTGCCCCAGACAATTCTGCCAAGTTATGATACAGTTTCATTGTTAACAGTAGAGACATTCAAAAACATCAACTAAGGAGAAATAAACAATGGAAAAATTTGACAGAATAGCGATCGACCCCAAAATTTGCCTGGGGCAACCAACAATAAGGAATATGCGGATAACAGTAAGCTTTGTTATCAAAATGTTAGCCTGCACAAAATCTATCGAAGCAGTTCTCGAAGCATATCCCGAATTGGAAGCAGAAGATATAGAACAAGCTTTAGAATATGCCGCTTGGGCTGTTTCTGATTGCATTGTTAATATTCCTACAGCATAAGGAGGATTGGTGACTCAAATTAGATTAATGGCAGACATGAATATTTCGCCCCAAACCGTTAGCGCATTGCAACAGCAGGGATGGGATATTATTCGCGTTCCCGATGTTTTACCTGCCAACGCTTCTGATGAAGAAATCCTCAATTTTTGCCGTCAGGAGAATAGAGCGATCGTCTCTTTCGATTTAGATTTCTCAATGCTAGTTGCATTAAGCGGTGGCGATCGACCTAGCTTAATTACCTTGCGACTTTCTTCCACTAATCCTGAAGTTGTTAGCCAAAGACTCTTAGAAGTTGTCCCCCAAATAGAAGAAGAACTTCAACAAGGAAGTGTTGTTAAGATAGGAAATGAAACAGTCAGGATTCGCAGATTACCTATTCGATAAAAAAAAGGTCGTTTAGGGGAGAAAAAGCCTGAATTTATCATGGCGAGGGGGGTGGAAAAAATTAATAGCGATCGCCCTCTCTATTTAATAGAAAATGGTATATAGAAGCCATTTGGTATCTTTGTCAAGATGTGGTTTTTTGGCGTAGGAGTCAGGAGTCAGGAGGTAGGGACGTTGCATGCAACGTCCGTACAGAGTTAGGAGTTAGGAGTTAGGAGTTAGGAGTGAGAGAATATAAAATAGGTAGAATAGGAGAAAAAGGTAGAAAAATGCCCCATCTCTCCATCTCCCTATCTTTAAACTACGGAAATCAATAGATCC
>JBFRWR010000355.1:0-3488 GCA_051439685.1 Trichodesmium sp. | reverse complement strand
AAATAGCTCCAGAATTAGAATAAATGGCATTACCTAAATTTGGCAGTAGAGGGCCGAGATAAGTAAATAGAGGGCGATCGCCACCATTCACACCAACTATAAAGTTTTGATATAAATTTCGCGGGTTAAATAAATAAAACTGGTTAATCGTCTCATGGGTAATAGTCGCTTCAAAAGTAGCCCGAGGATAACAATCTGTTATTTGGCCAATTGCTCTAATGTGAACAGGTTTACCTCCTATGAGTTCTTCAATTACATGGCCACCACCTCTTTCTTTAAATTCTTCTGTTTCTTCAGGTATTTGAGTAGCTCCGAGATATAAGTCCACAGCTCCAAAACCAGAATAGACAGGGATTCCATCGAGCCAGCAAGAGCGAATTTTGATGGGAGGGTCAGTTTGTCCCAAGTTAATGATAGCTCCAGAGGACTCCATTGGTTCAAAAGTTCCTGTAGTAATTACATCTACTTCTTTTGCTGCTTGGGTAATACTTGTTTCTGCAATTCTGGCTTTGAGTTCTGTTACTGTCCAGACAACAGCTTTTTTGTTAATAATTTTATCGTTAATTTCAGCAATTGTTTTCATTTATTAAGGGAATAGGGAATAGGGAGTAGGGAATAGGGAGTAGAATAGGGAACAAGAAAAAAAACTTTTACCAAATAATTAAGGTTTAAAGCTTCTCCTTTAAAGGGGAAACAAGCAAAAATTTTCCTTTTATTCAATTCTCTTCTTTTGAGGGAGAGGTAATTATCCATTATCAATTATTTAACATATCACTTGTACCACATTCATCTGGAATTTGCTGTATGATTTTTCCTGATAAGTAGGTTAAATTCACAACAGTTTATAGCGGTTTTCACAAAGGTAGACTACAGACAAAATATAAGTATGTTTGAAGTTAAATAAGTTTCAGATTTGATAGCTGTACTCTATGTTAATGAAAACCGCTATAATTCAAAAGTTTAAGATTTTTGTTCGTCAGTATTCAGCTATTATTGGTCAGCAAGTATCCTACAGAGGAACTGCGTTAACAGCAAATAATGAATAATTCTTTCTATGGTTAAATAGCTGTACTTTGAGTAGTAACTTTTAATTTTCCTTGAAGACTAATTTATTCTTCCAAGATAATCATATTAATAACTATTAGTTGATAGCTGACGGCTGACGGCTTAATGCTTATGTCTGTTCAGATTATTCTTGGGTTGATTCTGAATCTTCTACCATAGATTCAGGAGAATTATCTCTGAGGTTTTGTCCTATTTTTTCGATTTCTGAGTCAATTTTTTCTTCTACAAAGTTCGTTGTTTTAGACAGAACATTAATATCCTCTCTTTGAGGCGGAAAATTTTCCACTTCCCAGGTATTAAGAATATCTGTTATTAACAATTCTTTAATCCAGACTTGACAAATAATTGTTAAAGGTACGGCTAGTAAAAGTCCATAAAATCCAAAAAAGCTAGCAAAAAATACTTGACCAATTAATGTAATAGCAGGCAATAAATTAATTCTCTTTCTGACCAGATATTGATTCACAAATTTATTTTCAATTTGTTTAATGAGAATATAAATAACTAAAACTAAAACAGATTTTAAAGGTGAATCTAAAAGAGCGATCGCCATTGGCGGAATTGCACTGATTGTCGGTCCAATATGTGGCATTAAAGTTAGTAACCCTGCCAAAACAGCTTGAGCTGAAGCAAGAGGAATTTTTAATAGATATAAACTGATAAAACTTAGTAAAGTAATCACAGTTATATTCAATAAAGAACCAATTACCCATCCTCCTAAAGATATTTCACAACTATCTAAAATTAGCTTAACTCGTTGCCGATAAAAAGATGGAAATAACTGAGTAAATGCCTGACGATAAGCAACAGGATTTGCCAACATCATTATGCTTAAAACCAGAATTAGGAGTAAGCTGAGAAATATGCCGAAAGTATTGCTAACAAATACTCCTGCATTATTAATTAGTTGATTAAAGATTGGTTGTAATTGTGTAATAACTTCATTAATATCAATATTTGGTAATTGTTCTCTCCAGCGAGATGGTAACTGTTCTTTAAAGATATTTAGCCAATCGTTTAATTTATTAATACCTTGAGGAACAATAGTTATTAATTGTTGAAACTGCTCTGCTAAAGGTGGAACAATTACCCAGAAAAAAGTAACAATTAGTAAGACAAATAGAGTTACTGAAATGAATACAGCAAGAGGTCGTTTAATTCGGAAAGTTTGTAGCCATTTCGAGACTTTATTGAGAGTCGTAGCAATTACTACTGCTGTAAATACTAACAATAGTAATTGACGAATTTGCCACAATATGTATATAGAAGCCAGGATGGTAAATAGACCAATCCAATTACCTAGATTCACAGAAATTAGAGTTAAAGTAAAAATTTAAAACATATGGGTTAATATAGCATTTTCATTTGACATGGGGAAATCTAGTTCTATTAAAAAGGGAAAAGGGAAAAGGGAATAGGGAATAGAAGGGAAGACAGCATTTAATACTACCTTTCCATAAGGATTAGTAGGAACTAAAGACAAGATTTGTGATGAGCAAAAACTTAATCTAGATTTATATCTCAAATGTGAGTTTAATCTAATCACAAATACTGATTAATTCCATTAATTTGTAAATGTTGGGAGAATGAATTTTAGATTGGGAAAGCTTAGATGATTTATCAATTTGGTCAAAAAATAAGAGATGAAAGGCGATCGCTAATCTATTAGTTACTTGAATAATAAAAAAATCCTCCTTTTTTTCATCGAGGAGGAATAGGTAAATTTATAAGTATCTAAAATTTTAATTTTCTGAGGTTAATTTCGCCAATAATTCTGCAGTAGATAGAACAGGCAATTCTAATATTAGTTGAGCTAAATCTCGCCCAGGTAAATCTATCATTGCTGTAATGATTATCTCGATTTAGTCATCTAATTTACCAAACTTAAATTTCAACAAACTTTCTATTATTTCCCAGCGTTTTTGCCATCTTCCTTGTCGATATTTTAATTATTTTCCCAACTGAGTAGCCTTTTCTAAATTTCAAGAAAAAATAGGCGATAATTTGATCAATTTTCTCTTGCAAACCTAGCTAATAATTCTTCACGAGATAAGTTAGATAACTCTAAAATTAGTCTGTTGAAATCTTCTTCTGGCAAATCCATAATCTCTTCAAGAACTACCTTTAATTGGCTATCTAATTCTCCAAAGCGAAATACAAGTAAGCTTTCCAACATTTCTAAATAGCCTTTTTGTCTTCCTAGTTGTATACCTAGTTGCATACCTCTTTGTACACCTTTTAGTCTTTCTGAGCGAATAGCCTGTTCTAAACGTTGAGAAAAAAGTTGTGGTAATGTCATAATTATCCTCCAAATCTATCTAATAGTTCCTCACGAGATAATTGTAATAGTAAAGGCATTAATTCTGGTAAAGATAAAGATAGTAAAGGTTCAATAATTACCTCTAGTTGGCTATCCAATTCTC
>JBFRWR010000354.1:0-5885 GCA_051439685.1 Trichodesmium sp. | reverse complement strand
GACACTAATGTTTTTCCCTATGTACATAGAGATTAATAAGTTTGAGCAGTATCTGATAAATCTTAATAATTTCCTCTTCAGTATTTTTTCAAAATTAAGACTTATTTTATGTTAATTAATGATATTTTATAGACAAATCTGAAAAATGCTGTATGGCTGATAAATAAATATAGATTTAGAGACAGGATTTTGGCAAAAATTATTTGTGTTGGGTTTCGTTACCTCAACCCAACCTACAAATACTATTTACCAGAAAACAGCTTGCCCTAATTCGTTGCGCAGATCAATTACAGGTCTCTCTCGACAGACTCTATCAGGGCAAACATCAAATACATAGACAGCATCACCTTCAGGGGCACAAATTACAGCAAACATTGCATCTTTCCCTGCCATTCGACCCTCTGCACCAGTTCCTGCTATACGTCTTACCGTTCCTTTTTGTAACTTTCCTGCTGTTTCATATTCTTTTAATTTCCTTTCTGCTGCTAATTCGCACTCTGCTCTGCGTTTAGTGCTAACACGTTGCCAACCAGAACCAGAACCCCAAGCAGGGCGTTCAGCTTTAGCTATCTGAGGGAAAAATGTTGTTAATAATCCCCACATGAGTGTCAAGGTCAAAACTTTTCCAGACTTCATATTACTTGATTTAATTTAATTAACACTTTGTTACAATATCCGTAGCTTGACATATATTTTTGCAAGCTCATCTCATACAATTCTAATTCCCTCATTTTCATATCTACAAGTCGGAAAAGAACGGATAAAAACGGAGATTTTGTTAAAAAAATATAAAAAGGACGGATAATGACGGATAATAGCGGATAAATTATTCAAACAAATTAATTATAAGATAATGGACTGGCAAGGGATTTTAAATTTAATTGATGAGTTGGTCTTTCAGCAAACTGGAAAACACCTAAATAATCTACAAATGGGAATTTTAAAAGGTGTTTTGAATAACGAAAAATACAGAGAAATTGCAGAACAATATAACTGTTCTAACGGTCATGTCAAAGATGAAGGATACGAACTCTGGCAACTTTTATCAGAGATTTTTGGAGAGAGGTTAAATAAATCGAATTTTGTTGCTACAGTCGAACGTTTAGGATTAGCAAATTATCACTCTCAGTTATTTAATCCAGTACAAATTGCTAATCTCAATCTTTGCGCTAATCCCGAAACAACAGAATTAAAAAATAGGGATTTTGTCAACGAAAAATCAGATGATAACAACAAAAATTTTTGCCAACCAATCGTTGAAAATGTCTTGCATACAAATAAATTAAATACTGTCTCTAAATTAATCAAACTCGGTTTAACAGCACAACAAATTGCCGAAGCAGTAGATTTACCATTAAATGAAATAGAACAATTAATGCAGTAAACTTATCCATTAAATATCTAGTGAAAAAGAATGTAGAAATTTTATATGAAACATCCCTATATTTTAGTCAGCAATTAACCTCCCCCAAATTTGTAAACTTACGCATATAAGGCGACCTGTATCCTAGTACAATATCAGACTGAGACACCCCCGCTTCAATCAACTCCTTTGCTATTCCTACTTCAGTTCCATCTCGTTGAATCCAAATTTTCCCCGCTCTAATCTCAATATGAATAACACATCCAAAAACTCGTCTTTCTCCACACCATCCAATATGAAACATCAAATAGCGATCGCGTTCCAGGTCAAAAGCAATTTGAGTTTCTACTTCCCCATCATCATTATCGCCTTCAGAATGTTTTTCCACAATAGACTTAATTAGTTTTCTATATTTTTCTATTTCCATTTGACAATCTCCTCTTTAGTTGGATTAAATACAAGTAAATTTAACTGCATCCGCATTACTGACATTTGAGCTAAACGTCTAGTAAAAAACTCTTCATAAATATCTTCTGGAATTGCCAAATAAAGAACTCTATTTGGTTCTTGTTCTTCTAAAACTACTTTATAATTCCAAGCTTGACCCATTGCTTTGTGAAAATCATTAATCAATGAAAGACCTAAAAAACTCTTAATTTCAATTGCTATTTTATGTCCATACTTTTCTGCTCCTAATAAGTTATTTTCTGCATCTAAATCCACATACAGCTTATCTTCATCTACTTTTAAATATAGAGGATCGTGAGTAATATTCCATCCTTCTTTTTCTAATGCTGAACGTACAATAGAATGAAAAATATCTTTTGCCGCCATAGCTTTAATTCCTATGTTGAAGTTCCTCTTCGGGTAGGGTTTCAAAGAAGGCTTCCCCCAGTTTTCCAGTAAGCAGTCTAGGATTGGGAGGTTGGGGGATTTTTGGATATGTCTATTATACAGGATTTATATTGATAATTTCTATTTGATAAAGCCCGTTTCTCTTAATTATTAATTACTCCCTATTTCGCATAGATAAACCAATTCGTTTCAACTTTTCATCTACTGTTAAAACTCGCACTTTTACTACTTGCCCAACTTTCACAACTTGCTTCGGATCTTTGACAAAATAATCTGCTAATTGAGAGATATGTACTAACCCATCTTGATGAACTCCCACATCAACAAATGCCCCAAAATTTGCCACATTAGTTATTATTCCCTCTAACTCCATTCCTACTTCTAAATCACTAATTTCTTTAATCCCTTCCCTAAAAGTTGCATACTTAAATTCTGCCCTGGGGTCACGTCCTGGTTTTTCCAATTCACTGATAATATCCTGTAAAGTTGGCTCCCCAATTTTATCAGTGACATACTTTTTTAAATCCACAGATTTTATCTGATTGGAAATTTGGTTAATCTGATTTATTGATAGACCTAAATCTTTAGTTATTGTTTTGACAACCGAATAACTTTCTGGGTGAACTGCCGTATTATCTAAAGGATTTTCTCCACCACGAATTCGTAAAAAACCTGCACAAAGTTCAAAAGTTTTTCCTCCCAATTTTGGAACTTTTAACATTTCTTGGCGATTGGGAAAAGCACCTTTTTCATTCCGATATTTGACTATATTTTTTGCCACCGTAGAACTCATTCCCGAAACAAAAATCAGTAGTTCTTTAGAGGCGGTATTCAAATCTACTCCCACATAATTTACACAACTTTCTACTGTCTCATCCAGCTTTTTTTTCAACAACTTTTGGTCTACATCATGTTGATATTGACCGACTCCAATAGACTTCGGATCTATTTTTACAAGTTCTGCTAAAGGGTCTTGTAAACGTCTGCCAATACTAATAGCTCCCCGCACCGTAATATCTAATTCGGGAAATTCTTCTATTGCTACTTTAGAAGCAGAATAAATCGAAGCTCCAGACTCATTAACCATAACTTTTATTGGCTTTTTTTCTAAAGTGGAAATAACTTCATTCATAAATTCATCTGTTTCTCTCCCAGCCGTACCATTACCAATAGCAATAAGTTCAATTTTGTATTTCTGAATTAACTGTTTAATTGTGGTTTTTGCCTTTTCTTTTTGTGCCGCAGCTTGATGGGGAAAGATGGCTTGATATTCTAAAAATTTACCTGTTTCATCTAATACAACAACTTTGCAACCTGTTCTAAATCCTGGGTCTATTGCTAAGGTAGGTTTCATTCCCGCAGGAGGAGATAATAATAATTCTCTGAGATTAGTTTCAAAAGTTTTAATTGACTCCATATCTGCCTCTGCTTTTTTTTGCGACCTTACTTCATTTATCAAGGAATTTTTCATTAATCTGTTAAAGGAATCTTTGAGCATTTCCTGATAAAAATTTCTGACTTCCTTGACTTTAGTTTTAATTTCTGAATCTGCCAAATATCCTAAAATAAATTCCCGGTCAAAATCCAAGTCTAAATTTAAAATTCCTTCAGCTTCACCTCTGAACAAAGCCAACATATTATGGGGAGCAATATCTTTAACATTTATCCGAAAATTGCGGTACATTTCAAATTTAGTTGTACCTTCTGGATAATCATCTTTAATTGTCGAATTGAAATAACCAGAATCAAGAAAATATTCTCGGATATATGTGCGCCGCTCTGCTTTTTCTGCCACTGTTTCTGCCAAAATATCAGATGCTCCTTGCACAGCATCTTCTATATTTTTTACTCCTTTTTCCTCAACGATATATTTAACAGCTTCTTGCTCAATAGATATCGGTTTTGCTTGAGGATTATTCAGAGATTTAATCAAATTTGCCAGAGGTTCTAAACCTTTTTCTCTAGCAATAGTAGCTCTAGTTCGGCGTTTGGGTTTATAAGGAAGATATAAATCTTCTAATTCAGTTTTTTGCAGACATAATTCAATCTTTTTCTGGAGTTCATCTGTGAGTTTTCCAGCTTCATTAATTGCCTTTAAAATTACCTTCTTTCTTTCTTCCAGATCCTGAATATAATTAAATCTATCCCAAATATTTCGCAGTTGAGTTTCATCCAAAGAATTTGTATATTCTTTTCGATAACGAGCCACAAAAGGAATAGTCGCTCCTCCTGTTAAAAGTTCTAAAGCATTTTTAATATTTTTAGGATTGATATCTAATTCTTGAGATAGGGTTTTATTTATGTCCAACATAAACCATCTAAATAAATATATTTTTTGATTATTTTATCCTGATTTTAACAAATTATAGCAATTATAAATAGGTTGTAATATCTTCTCGTAGGGGTTTAGTTGAAAAATCCCTGATGCGCTTGGGTTTGGAGACCAAACCCCTACAGTTTTTTTCACAAATCATTTAATACTGCGATAGTTACAAATCTTTATTCATTATTCCCAAAAATTAGAGTTTTATAACATTATTTATCCAAATTTGATTACCGAAAAATTTGGTCTAAAGCCTCTCCTTTAAAGGAGAAACAAGAAAAAAAATTCCTTTGATTCAATCCTCTTCCTTTCAAGGATAGGTAATTATTAATTATCCATTATCAATTATCAATTGTTGAAAAATTCTCCCCCATAAAATGTTAAAATAAACAGAAATAATTAGATTTTAACAGCATAGGTAAAAATGGCTAATCTAAAATTACGACGTTCTGAAAATATTAATGGCGATATATACGTTGATAATACTTGCATAGATTGTGATACTTGTCGTTGGATGTCGCCCAAAATTTTTCATAGAAGTGGAGAAAAATCAGCAGTTTATCATCAACCACAAAATGAAAAAGAAAGACTAAAAGCAATGCAAGCTTTATTATCTTGCCCAACAAATTCTATCGGCACTTTAGAAACTCCAAAAGATATTAAAAATGTACAACAAACCTTCCCAATTTTAGTAGCAGATAATGTTTATCATTGTGGTTATCATTCAGAAAAATCTTTTGGTGCAGCTAGTTATTTTATTGTCAGACCAGAAGGAAATATTTTAGTAGATTCACCTCAATTTTTATCGCCTTTAGTGAAGCGTTTAGAAGCAATGGGAGGAATTAAATATATGTATCTTACCCATAAAGATGATGTAGCAGATCATCAAAAATTCAGAGAACATTTTAATTGCGATCGCATCCTTCATGTAGATGATATTTCTCCTGATACTAATAATGTAGAAATAAAATTAACTGGTACAGCAGAAATATCATTAACTCCAGATTTATTAATCATTCCTGTACCTGGTCATACTCAGGGAAATACAGTCTTACTATATCAGAATTTTTTATTTACTGGAGATCATTTAGCTTGGTCTAGTCACTTAAATCAACTTTATGCTTTTCGTCGTTATTGTTGGTATTCTTGGTCTGAACAAATTAAGTCTATGACTAAACTTATTAATTATAATTTTGAGTGGGTTTTACCTGGTCATGGTCATAGATATTATGCTGAGATAGAAGACATGAAAAAGCAGTTACAAAAATGTCTTGAGTGGATGGAAAAATCTTGAGCTTTTCTAACAGTTAGTAGAATTAATCTGAGATATTCAAGACATATCTA
>JBFRWR010000353.1:0-18306 GCA_051439685.1 Trichodesmium sp. | reverse complement strand
AAAAAATCAGGACAGAGAGGTAAAAATTTTGTTCTTTGTTCGGGAGTTAAATTATTCCATTTTTCTATAGGTATCCAGGAAGCATCGGGAGAACAGTTAGCACCATTTGGGAGGTTAAAACCTGCTGATGAATCAAAAGGAACACCAAGTTGATTTCTGTCTGCCCAGTTAAATAATTGTTGGGTTAATCTACCATTTCGATTTCCTGTTTCTCCTCCAGTTGGCGACATAATAATTAAATCTCCTTTAGCATTTCTTTCAAATCTTAAATCTTGGTTTTTTTGACAGAGCTGAAAGAATTGTTCGTCTGTCATTTCAATTACTGAGTCAAGCTCGATAGTATAGTTGTTCATAGTTTAGTAATAAATGCAGATTTATACTTAATATTATAGTCCACTACCCGCTGTTTCCATAACCGCCTCGCTTATGACTATAACCAATAACGTCATTGCGAGGGAGGAAGCAAAAGTAATTATTTTTCCATACACACTCTCAACACCCCCCGAAGCAATCTCCGGTATGATAGAAGAGATTGCTTCGGCTAATTTAATGGTGATTCCTAGAGGTTAACTGTTTCTATCACCGCCTCGCAATGACAATAACTTCTATCGTAGAAAGGGGGAAGGACTGGTATCTGATGATTGATAAATAGGTTATTAAAAACTGATCACTGAATGTTAGACGGCTGAAACGGCTATATGTTAAAGTCTACAAGTCTTTGCGCGAGAGAAGAATAACCTTGCTCAATCCTTCAAAAAAACCACCTCCTTTCACTGGGAAGTGCCCCATGTAATGTGTGTCCAGACTAAAAGTTAGGTCAGAGTAATACGACCATTTGCCTCCTTGACGCCATCCAACTCGATCGCCAAAAGCTTCCCATGTTATTCGATCATACTTCCTTGTACCACCCAAACTCTGATAAATTTGCTTCTGCACTGAAAAACAAAATTTACCATTACTATATTTTATCCAAAGTTTGTCAATAGTGCGCAGGTCTTCACAAGGAAAATTATCTATATCTTCTTCTCTCCACCAACCTTCCTTTTCTCGCTTTGCAACTTTCAACATAAAACGTTCAGTTTCCTTGTCTGCTTCTTTCCATTTTCCTGCTGCTAATAAGTTACGCAACTTTTCATAGTCTATTCCTCTAGCTGAAACCAAATGTACATCATTAGAAACAAAATTTTGTCGAGGTTGTTGATTTTTTTGAGTAGGAGAAACATAATTTTTTGGAGATTCTTGCTTCTCTTGAGTAACAGAAACAGAAGAATTACCCAACCCTAAATCAGCCAAAACATCCTCAACCTTCTGATAACGTTGCTTCGGTTTTTGCTCCACCAAACTATCTAAAACTTTCCCCAAATCATCACTGACAAAATTTCCATTTAAACAATCTCGCCATACCCATTCCATTTCCATTACATCATACAAATCAAAGGGATTCATCCCAGTCAATAAATGTAAACAAGTTACCCCCAAACTATACAAGTCACTCCCAGACTTTGCCTTTCCCATGGACTGTTCCGGGGCGCAATATTCTGCCGAACCAATAACTGTTCCTGTCGCCGTCCGACGTTGAGTTTTCGGAATAACTTTAGATGCTCCAAAGTCAACCAAAACTAACTTTTTATCCGCCTCTCTCCTAATAATATTCTCCGGTTTAATATCTCGATGAATTACATTATGACTGTGAACAAACTGCAAAACAGATAATAAGTCAATTAACAATTCTCGAATCTGACTTTCATTAAAAACCCCACGACTATCTAACTCTTGTTGTAGAGTTTCTCCTTGAATAAATTCCTGCACTAAATATTGACGAGTATCCACAGAAAAATAAGCAAAAAGTTCAGGAATTTGTGGATGCTTTCCTAACAACTCCAACCTTTCCGCTTCCTGTGCAAATAACTCGGCAGCTTTTGCCACAGTTTCCGTTCCCTGAGCTTGAGGAAGAAACTGTTTAATCACACAAAAAGGTTTAGAAGGTTTAAACTCATCTACTGCTAAAAAAGTTCGACCAAAACCACCTTGTCCGAGAATACTTTTTGCCCAATAACGTTCTACAAGTAATAATTTATCTCCACATTTTTGACAGAATTGAAAATTATCAGGATTAATAGCTAGACATTCTGGGTTGAGACATTGAGACATAATGAATAATAAGTTTTCTGATAGAAATTTGTGCTAGGGTTTGGAGACCAAACTCCTACTATTTTAACTAATTTAGTAGAGCATCTCGACTAAAATTCTGGCTCAAACCTAAAGGTGGCAACTGAAGTGGGAAAAATATTTCTCCCCTCTCCCTCTATTTGAAAGAAATAACCTAAGCACCTAATCCCCTTATGAGATTGCTTCCTATCGTCGCAATGACGACTGTTCAAATGAATTTTATATAATAGAGAAATCTTGCTCCCCTCCCTTTACAGGGCTATGCTTTATAAACATCTTTCTTAACATAAACCTTGACAGAAAAGAGCAGTTATGTGCTAAGACTTGAAGAGGGTTTTTCTAGAAAAAAGTGTTGAATTAGACATTTTTTTGATAACTGTAGACAGGATTCTTCGGACCCATCCCCGCGTCTCCGCGTCCCCATGTCTCCGTGTCTACAGGTTTTCAAGAGTTCCTTATCAAGCATAGCTTTACAGGGGAGAGGTTTCTATCACAAAATTAAGACAAATGTTTCTAAACTCTTCTACTAAATATATCGACTCTAAGTTAAATAATTTAGCTGATAAAATCGAAAAAGATAGCCCTGGTTTGTCAGTTTTAGCAGCTCGTCAATTCTGTTATCAAGTTTATCAAAATCCGGTGGAAGTTAAAATTACAAAAGAAAGAGATTTGAATATTCTTGAAGAGTTTATTCTCAGAGCAAGTATTGAATTTATACCTCCACCAACTACAGTAGAATTAGCGCAAGTATTGAAGTTAGATTCTGTATTTATTCAAAGCACTACTAATACACTTCAAGAGTTAGCAGTTTTGACTGTTAATTCACCAGAATTACCGATTCAAGTAACTGCTCAAGGGCGGGAATTTTATACAAAAGGTTTATTACCACAACCCCCAGAAAGTAAAATAATATATTCTCTGAGTAATCCACTTTCAGGAGAGATTAATTGGCAGTTTTCAGCTCCAGTATCGAAATTATCTGATTTGCCAAATTTGGCTGAATTAATAAGTTTTGAAAGTCAAGTTCCTGATGTGGCGAATTTGACTATAGAAGAAATGAGGCAACAAATTTTCGCTTCTAATTTAGGTCTCCATTTACCAGAAACAGGGCAAATAGTTACTGATTTTTCTGTAGACAAAAATAGTCAGAAAATTATTTGGCAAACTCTTTCTATTTGGGCAATATTTGATGTGATAGAAGAAAAGTTAATTTTACAGGTAAGGGAGGGAAATAAAATTTTTGAGCAGGTATCAAATACATTACAAGAAATGGAAGCTGAAGGAACAGTTTCTTTGACTGATTTATTTGATTTATCTCCTGAAAATATTGCTGCTCAAACAGAGTCTGTTTTGGAAATAAAAAATCAAGAAGTTGAGGATAGACTTAACAAAATTCGGCAAAAAGGAATTGAAACTGTTCGGGAAAGTAGACAAAATGGGAATCAAGTCTTATCAGAAAATTCTGAATTTGTATTGTTACGCGATCGCCAAATTAGACCGGAGTTTTTCTCTACTCTTAAAGGAGCGACTCAGCAGGTTTTGATTTACTCTCCCTGGGTGACTGAGGAAGTAGTAGATGAGGAGTTTATCCAACTTTTACAAAAGTTGGCAGATAGGGGAGTTTGGATTTTAATTGGATATGGAATTGCTCAACAACAGGAGGAAGAAACTAAACCAATATCGCCTCAAGTTGAGGAAAAGTTATTAACAGTTAGAACTCCTGAAGATTTACCCGCTGCTCAAATATTTTGGTTGGGAAATTCTCATGCTAAGGAAGTATTGGTAGACCAAAAAGTTCATTTGTCTGGTTTCCATAATTGGCTTTCTTATCGGGGAGATAGAGGGTTTCGAGGAGAGACATTTTATAAGGTAACAAATTCTGATATTGTGAGGTCTACTTATGAATATTTGGAAGCTAGGTTTAAATCTCATGCTGATAATTTATGGGAGTCGGCAGTATCAAGTTTAGATATTAATTTGGCTGTAAAATCTATTTGTATTTTGATTGCTTTAGGTATGGAAGAAATGGCATTTCAAGAGTTACAGAATCGTAATTGGATTGAAGTTTTTCCATTCTGGTTAAAAGCGGTTTGTCAGGGGTTGAAGTCTAAACAAATTTCGGCAAATTCTCCGATTTTTGCAAGGGCAATTAGTTGGTTGAGTCAGGTTAAAGAATCGGATAAAAATCTAGAGTTATTACAGAGAGGATGGCAACAGGTTATAGGATTAATTGTTAGTCAAAATCAGCAAATAGCTTTGAGTTTATTAAATGAGGAAGTCTGGAAAGATTTTATCCGTTTAAAAATTTCTACGACTGATACTCCAGAGAAATTTATATCGGAATTAGGAGGAACTAAAACAGAAGTTAAGAAAACAAATAGAAGAAGAAAACAAAGGAAAAAATAATTTTTTCTCCTCTATTTTTAGAGGTAATATCAAGTCTTGATATAGCATTTATCATAAAGATGAAGTAGATTTACGATCCCCCTAAATCCCCCGTTTAACAAAAAGTGCAGCATCTTATGGCTTCCCCCTTAGAAAGGGGGACGGGAGGGGGATTGATAAAGGGAAACTTTGAAGACTCCCCCCTTTTTACAGCGGTTTTCATTTCAGTAAACCATAGTAGGGACGTTGCATGCAACGTCCCTACGGGCTTTTGCTTATGGCGATGTGAAAATCTCTGTAAGCGGTTCCCCCCTTGGAAAGGGGGGTTAGGGGGGATCGGACTAAAACTGTACCTTATAGATTAGAGAACTACTATATATTGTAGGAATAAACAGTAGTTTGCATTTTTATACAAATTTATGAAGAGGGAATAGGGAGAAATAATTGATAATTTATGGATAAGAGAATATTGGAGATGTATTATAAAATGTGTAATTAATTTGGCATCAGCACTTATCTTAATTCACATCTCCCCTACTATAATTTCTAGAAAATTTTTCTCTTAGATTTAGCAACTATTCTCGAACCATATTTATTAGCCCAAATCTGAGTAAATTCAGCACCAAAAAATAAAATTTGCCAAGAATAATTAATCCATAATAATAAGACTACTAAAGAACCTGCAAAACCATAAGCCGAAGCCACTCCACTATTACCTAAATATAATCCTATTAAACTTTTACCAATTGTGAATAATACAGCAGTAATTCCTGCACCGATCCAAACATCACTCCAAGCTATTTTTACATCTGGTAAAAACTTATAAAGTCCAGCAAATAATAACATTACTATCCCAAACGAAATAGAAATATCAATCAAACTCCAAATACCATCTGGGGTATTTAATATATTATTTAACCATTGATTTATTGCCGTCAATACAGTGCTAATTACTAATAAGAAAATTAAAATTAAACCTGCTCCTAAAACCATTGCTACTGACAATAACCGATCTTGAATAAATCCACTAATACCACGATCAGGTGGTGGTGAAACATTCCAAATCATATTTAAAGCAAGTTTCAATTGAGCAAATAAATTTGATGCTCCCCAAAATAAAGTAGCAATACCAATTAAAGTAGCAATAATACCTGAACGGGGACGAGAAATATTAATAACCAGTCTCTCAATAGTTTCTGCAATTTGGGGACCCATAAAATCTTCTAGTCGTGTCACTAATTCCCCTTCAGCAGCAGATTTACCAAAAATAAAACCAGCGATCGCTACTGCAATAATAAACAATGGCGCGATCGAAAATAATGTATGATATGTTAAAGCTGCTGCGAGAATAGGTGCTTTATCTTTTTGCCATTCTTGTACAGTTTTTTTTAGTAGTCCAAAGACGGTTTGCAAGTTCACAAATTTGGTTTCCTTTGATTAATATAGTATCCAGAAAAATATTACTAATTTCATGCTAAAGATTAGCAGACTAAATCACCCTTAATATTTATCATAACTTGTCAAAAAATACCATGAGAAAATACAAATTTGGTTGTCAACTTAATTACACTATTATGCAACCTACTATTTTTCTGTTTAATCTGCAAGCAGTGAGTAATAAATGTCAAAATATTGTCCAAGAAAAGCTAGAGTTAAATCCATCTGTATATAAAGATGAATATATTAGTAGTTCTGAAAAAAATAGATTTATTCGAGTTAATGCTCCTATGGGAAAAATTGAAATTTCCTATGAAGCAACTGTAAAATTATTTCCTGATTATATTAATAACAATAATATTTCTGAAGTTCCACCCGCTGAGTTGCCGATAGAAACACTTCCTTATCTTTATCCTAGTCGTTATTGTCAGTCTGATTTGTTATTTGGTTTAGCTGAATCAGAATTTGGCAATTTAACACCTGGTTATTCTAGAGTAAAAATAATTTGTGACTGGATTTACGATCGGGTAAAATATTTATATGGTAGTACAAATTCCACAACTTCTGCTTTGGATACTGTTACAGAAAGAACAGGAGTTTGTCGTGATTTTGCTCATTTAGGTATTGCTTTTTGTCGAGCATTAAATATTCCCGCTCGCTTTGTTTCTGCTTATGCTTATAATCTTAATCCTCCAGATTTTCATGCTTGTTTTGAAGCTTATTTAGGTAATCGTTGGTATTTGTTTGACCCAACTAAATTAGTACCACTTACAGGTATTATTAGAATTAGTACAGGTCGTGATGCTGCTGATGTTTCTTTTGCCACTTTATTTGGCAAATTTCAAATGAATTATCAGCATTTATTTGTCGAAGATATTTCTCATGTTCAAGAAATTCAAAAAGTAGATGATTTTCAGGCGATCGCTATTGATTAAATAAAGTTTTAGGTTATTTGTAGGGGTTAAGAATGATGAGGTTTTATACCTGAATTTTTCGATAATTCCCTATTCCTTATTCCCTACTCCCTACTCCCTTGATAATTATTAATTATAAAGAGAGGCTTTATACCTGATTTTTTCGCTAATTCCCTACTCCCTATTCCCTTGATAATTATTAATTATAAAGAGAGGCTTTATACCTGATTTTTTCGGTAATTTCCTATTACCTACTCCCTACTCCCTACTCCCTACTCCCTACTCCCTACTCCCTATATTACATTCTAATTGTTGCTCCAGGTCCAATGGGAATACCAAAAATAAACCAAAAGATAAATAAGGCTGACCAAGATATCAAAAAAGCTAAAGAATAAGGTAACATTGTAGCAATTAAAGTTCCCATCCCTGCATTTTTATTATATCTTTGAGCGAAGGCAACAATAATTGGAAAATAAGGCATTAGAGGCGTAATAATATTAGTTGTAGAATCTCCAATTCGATAAACCATTTGTGTGAACTCTGGTGCATAACCAACTAACATTAACATTGGCACAAATACTGGAGCCATAATATTCCATTTAGCTGATGCAGAACCAATAAATAAATTAATCAAACCACTAAGAATAATAAAAATAATCAGCAAAGCCAGCCCAGTAAAACCAGTAGCTTTGAGAAAGTTTGCACCATTAATAGCTAAGATAATACCTAAATTACTCCAACCAAAATAAGCGACAAATTGAGCAGCAAAAAATGATAAAGCAATATAATAACCCATTAAACTCATTGCCTGAGTCATGCCTTGAGCAATATCTTTATCGCTCTGAATTGTACCTGCAACTTTTCCATAGACAATACCTGGAATGATAAATCCTACCATGATTATTGGTACAATTCCTGTGAAAAAAGGAGAAGGAATAATAGTTAAAGTTTCTGGGTTCCGCAAAATTCCTTGAGGTGGCAAAACTAATATTAATAAAAAGGCGATAAAAGCCAATAAAGAATATCCAGCCCAGCGCAAACCTTTTCGTTCAGCAGAAGTCAATTCTTGAATTTCGTCTTGATTAATTTCCCCATCATATTTACCAAGTCGAGGCTCTACAATTTTATCCGTAATATACCAACCAACTAAAGTAATAACAAATGTAGAAACTACCATAAAATAATAGTTTACTGCTGGATTAACTGTATATTCCGAATTAATTAATTGAGCCGAAATTTCAGTAATTCCTGCTAATAAAGGATCGAGAGAACTAATTAATAAATTAGCACTATAACCTCCAGAAACTCCAGCAAAAGCAGCGGCTAAACCAGCTATCGGATGACGTTTATATGCTAAAAATACTAAAGCAGCAAGAGGAGTTAAAACTACATATCCAGCATCAGAAGCAATGTTAGACATTACCCCAGCAAAAATAATAACTGGAGTAATAAACTTTGCCGGAGCAACTAACACTAATTGACGTAGTAAAGCAGAAATTAAACCTGTAGACTCCGCTACTCCTACTCCTAACATTGCCACTAATACTGTACCCAGGGGAGGAAAATTTACAAAGTTATTTACGGTTTCAGTAACTATTTTGCGAATACCGTCAGGAGTAAGCAAAGAAACTGCTTGAATGGTTTCTTTTGTCCCTGGATGTACCACAGAAAGATTTGTCCAATTAGCGATCGCGCTAATAATAATTACTGCAAGGCAAAGATAGAAAAATAATGTGATAGGATCTGGCAGTTTATTGCCTACTTTTTCAATATAAATAAGTGCTTTATTGGCTATGCCTAATTTTTTAGATGTTTCTGTCATCTTGAATTTTTCCTGTTAACCAGAACAATATAATTTCTCACAATCATACTATAAAAATTTCTTATTTTTAGGCATATTTTATAATATAAATATTATTTTTTAAATGTTTCTAGTGTGGGCATCTTGTCCGGTAAAGGTATACCTCATCAAGATAAAATTTTATTTCAGTAATTAACACTTTTCATCTTGGCGACAGCCGTTTGCGCAGCATTCGATAGGAAGACAATTAATAATTACCTCTTCTTTTAAGACGAGGGCTGACTAAAAGGTTTTTTTATTTTATCCTTTATTCAAGAGGAGGCTTCAAAGCGTCAATTTTTGAATGAATAATGATTAAATATAGCAATATGATTTGAATTGTGAGATATTGGAAAGTTTTAGGGAACAGGGAACGCTTAACTGGGAACAGAGAAGAAGAAAAAAATGTATTTTTAAGTATGATCAATCCTATTTTCCATACTTTTAAGGAACATCCCAATTCTCATATCTGATTCCTGATTGCTATATTAATTATTCATTATTAATTATTCGGTAAGTATCAGCATCTAAATAACTTATAATACTAATTTGAAAAAATAGGTTGTCAACTATAGTAATCCTAAATAGGTTGTAATATTTTATTGTAGGGGTTTGGTCTCCCAACCCAAGCATAAATGGAATTTGGAAACCAAACCCTTACAGTTTTTTCACACATTATTTAGGATTAGATATAGCAAACCTTACTTAGTTATTATTGATTATTTTCCCGAATATTTAAGGTCTAATATCAAGTCTGATTAATTAGCCATAATAAATCAGCTATCTTTAGATGACTTCTGCTATGATCTAAAAAATTTATTTATTGGCGGACGACTTTAGTTAATCCTCTTCTTTCAAGCAGAAATAATCTAAGCATTCAGCTTTCAGCTTTTCGTATTTTCGTAAAGAATAAAGTAACTACTAAGATTAGCTGATGACCTTTTTCGTATCGGACTTTTAATTCTCCTTGAAGACTAATTTCTCCTGCCAAAATAATGAATTAATGGCTGATAGCTGATTGCTGACGGCTGAATGCTTGCGAAGTAATTATTAATTGTTAATTGTTAATTATTTACTTTTTCCATCGGTGCAGTTTTCGGGTCAATAATTTTTTTACTCTTGCCAAACTTAATACCTAAACTAAGTTTCTTCCCTTCACCTAAAACATTAGTTACTAATCCTACTCCAAACTTTTCGTGCATCACTTTATCGCCGACTTGCCAACTTTCAGTTTGATTACTTGCTGACTTTTTCACAGAAGTATTTTTACTTTTACGTTTTGACCGATAAATAACTTTTTTAACCGCATTAGTATTAACTAAATCTGCTGGAAACTCAGCCAAAAATTGAGATGGAACTGTAGCATCTCGCGCTCCCCAAAATTGTCGTCTTTCTGTGGCATAAGAAAGAAATAATTGTTCTTGCGCCCGTGTAATTCCTACATAACAAAGTCGCCTTTCTTCTTCTAAAGATAAAGGGTCATCTATACTCCGAAAATGAGGTAATAAACCTTGTTCCAAACCTACCATAAAAACAATAGGAAATTCTAAGCCTTTAGCCGAATGTAAAGTCATTAAAGATACTGCTTCTTGCCCATCTTGGAGATTATCTAAATCGGAAGCTAAAGAAGCATTTGCCAGAAAACCCCCTAAACTTGTATCTTCATTATCTTCTTGAAATTGAGCAACAGCACTACATAATTCCCCTAAATTTCCCAGTCGATTATCTGCATCTTCCGTACCCTGTTTTTTCAAATCTTCAATATAACCAGAACTCTCTAAAATTCCTTCAACAATTTCTATTGCTGTGAGATTTTCTACCTGATTTTGCCACTCCTTAATTATCTCAGCAAACTTATTTACAGCTTTTGATGAACGACCAGCTATAGCATTAACAGAAGTTTGATCATTTAGAATTTCCCACAAAGGTATTCCTAACTCCAAAGCAGCATTTACTAAAGAATCAATAGTTGTTTTCCCAATCCCTCTTCTCGGAGTATTAATAATCCTGAGCAAACTAACAGTATCAGCAGGATTAGAAATTACTCGCAAATAAGCTAAAGCATCCTTAATTTCTTTGCGGTCATAAAATCTTAAACCGCCAATAATTAAATATTTAATATCGTAATGAATTAAAGCTTCTTCTAAAGGACGTGACTGAGAATTAGTTCGATAAAGTACAGCAAAACTACCTAAATCTAACTCTGGATTTTTGTCTATAATTTCCTGAATTGTACCACAAACAAATTCAGCTTCCTCTCGCTCACTTTCCGCTTCATAACAATAAATTTCTTCCCCAAAACCTCTAGTCGGTTTGAGAATTTTATCAATCCGTTGACTGTTATTTTCAATCAACTTATTCGCCACTTCCAGAATATTCTCCCGTGACCGATAATTTTCTTCCAACTTAATCATTGTTCGTGTATCTTCATCAGCCAAACCATCACCAAAATCATTTTGAAAATCTAGCAAAATAGTATAATCTGCCATGCGAAAAGAATAAATAGATTGATCTACATCACCTACCACAAAAATAGAACGATTTTCCCATTTATTAAAATGTTTCGGGTCTGCGCCATTAGTTGCTAAAAATCTGATAAAATTGTATTGTGTTCGATTAGTATCTTGATATTCATCCACTAAAATATGATTAAATTGTTGATGCCAATAAGCCAATACTTGCTCATTTTGCCGAAATAATTCCACAGGTATTCTAATTAAATCATCAAAATCAAGAGCATTATTTGCCGCCAAATTATCTTGATAAATTCCATAAACTTCAGCAATTACCCGTCCCCGATAATCTGGTTCAGCTCTTTGATATTCTAGAGGAGACATTCCCTGGTTTTTCGCATTACTAATAGCATATCTCACCGAACGGGGTTCAAATTTTTTGTCATCTAAATTTAGCTGTTTAGTAACAATTTGTTTGACTAAACTTTGAGCATCACTTTCATCAAAAATAGAAAAATTTTTATCCCAACTTCGTCTTTTTTCATCTTGATATTTATTAATATCCAAACGCAGGATACGAGCGCAAAGACTATGAAACGTTCCCATCCATAAATGCTTCGTAATATTTTTGTAAACCTGCGATCGCAACCTTGTTTGTTCTTCCGGTGTGAGTGCTGACAGAGGTTTGCCATATTTTGCTTCCGCTTGCTGTTGAGCAAAAAGTCTCTCGATCCTCTCCTTCATTTCCCGTGCAGCTTTATTTGTAAACGTCACCGCCAAAATATTTTCTGGATGCACCCGATGATGACGAATTAGATGGGCCACACGATAAGTCAACGCCCTCGTTTTGCCCGATCCAGCTCCCGCAACAACCAACATCGGTCCGCAGAAATGTTGTACTGCTTGGCTTTGAGATAAATTTAGCTGAGTCAGAAAGTCCGTAGTTTGCATATTTTGATATTCAATATATTGGTTAGTATATTGCATATTAAAGCGTTTTCCCTTGTTATGAGGTACAAAACTTTAGGTTTGAGGGAATAGGGAATAGGGAATCGGTAATAGAAAAGAAGAAAAACAACTGTACCTCGTAAGTTCAGAAACTGCTGTATCATCAACTCAGGAAAGTCAAAATTCCTTACCGAATAATTAATAATTAATAGTTAATAATTAAGAGTTAATATTCAATCATTATTAATTAAAAAATCACACCTTGAAGCCTCTCTTTTGAATTAATAATGAATAATTTAGATGTCAATAGACATATCCAGAAAAGAGGGAGTAGGGAGTAGGGATTAAGGGTAAATGATTGACAGTTTATGCTTAATAATTTATTTTTTTGATTTTTGGAGATGTCTAATAGTCTAATGAGATATTTTTGGAATAATGAATAATTAAGTTAATTCTTTGATGTTTCTATTTCAGTAATTATTGATTGTGAATTGTTTGATGTTCCTGTCTCAATAATTATTAATTTTGTTAATTACTGAACTGAACTGACATACAGCGTATTCCACCTTGGTGAGGTACACCCACGCGAGCAAGATGCTCGCACTGGATATATTTAATTATTAATATCTGTACTTCATATACTTAGAATCTGCTGTAAATTCAAGCGATCGCTCTTATGGATTAAAATTGCCTCTTAACATTCCTTTCCATAGGATAAATTTCAAAACCTGCAAAACCTTCAACTTGCTCATACTTAACTAAAACATCCTGAACAACAGCAGAACTCGGACCTGTATAACACCAGTTAATCATCTTTTCCACAACTTCCTCCCTACCCTCAAAAACAGCTTCTACTCTACCATCAGGTAAATTTTTCACCCAACCATTAATACCTAAACTAACTGCTGTATTTAACGTAGAAAAACGATAACCAACTCCTTGAACTTTTCCAGAAATTAAAACATGAGCATGGGTAAATCCTAAATATTTTGATTTTTCTTGCATTATCACTTATTAAATTAGAAATATCTACTATTCATTATACATCAAATAAGCATAGACCATGCTATTATAATATCTTCAATAATTTACATATAGAACAGTGTTATTTATTAGGTACTCACAAGCAAAATTAGGAGGTAGCTAAAATTATGCTCATAACATCATTGATAGTAACTACAATTATTAGTTGTTTGGCAGGTATAGGTTGTGCTTATTGGTTATTGGAAAAGCGCTTAAAAAAGCAGAGTAAAAATTATGAAATGCAGTTAAGAGAAGTCAATGACAAAATGTATGAACTTGAGGAAGTAAAGGAACAAGAAATCAATCTATTAAATAGACAATATCAAGAGCAAATTAAACAACAAAGTGCAGTTGAAATTAAACTAAGAAGTAAGCTGAAAAAAACAGAAGAAAATCTTAGTCAGACTCAGATAAAATACCAAAATGAAATTCAAGCATTAGAAAGTAAATTTCAATCGCGGATTAAATCATTAGAATCTGAAAATATAGAATTAAAATCTGAACATCTAGAAAAGTTAGAATCAAGTGAAAATGAAGCCCAAAATATAATTAGGGAATTGACAGACAAATATAGTCATCAAATAATAGATTTAGAAGAAAAACATCAACAAGAAATCCAAGAAAATAATCAATTTTGGCAAAGAGAATATCAGAAAAAATTTCAAGAACTAGAAAAAATTAATCAACAAAAAATCAAAGTTTTAAACAAAAAATTACTCAAAAAATATCAACAAAAGATTGCTGAATTAGATAATCAGCATCAGGCAAAAGTCAGAGAAATAATTAAATCTTTAGAAGCAAAACATCAACATCAGCTCCGCAATAAAATTAAAGAATTAGAAGAACTTCACCAAGAATCTATGCTAGAAACCATGAGGTCTATGACTGCTCAAAATCAAAATCAGCTTCAGCAAAAAATTAAAGCATTAAAAGAAAACTATGATGCTCAACTTCAAGCAAAAATTAAATCTCTTGAAATTAACCATTAACATCAAATTAAGGAACTTACAAAATTAGACTTATAATCTACAGCAATTGCTATATATTTTTTGATTTTTTTTAATATCAAATCAGTTATAGTGCTATGCGCTATACATCAACGATCCCCCTAAATCCCCCTTAAAAAGGGGGACTTTCAGTTCCCCCCTTCTCAATCCCCCTCCCGTCCCCCTATTCAATCCCCCTCCCGTCCCCCTTGGAAAGGGGGAAGCCAGATGTTGCTGTGCCTTTGGTTGAACGGGGGAAGCCAGAGGATGCTGCGCTTTTGGTTCGATGGGGGTTAGGGGGGATCGAAAGCGGTGTACCTCACTAACCTCGGAAATGCTATATGGTTTATTACTAATATAAACCTCGAAATTTTTCAATTAAAACTAGAGTATCTTGATAAGCTTTAACCCGCCCACCTTGTTGATAAAGTTCTGCTGCTTTTCTTAAATCTTTTATTGCTTGCTGAAGTTGCTGATTAGCCTTTTTCTTGTCAGTCATTTTTCGATAAGCCAGACTAGCTTGATAATAAGCATTAGCACGATTATAATAAGCATCAGCATAACCAGGATTTAATTCAATTGCTTTAGTATAATCTTTAATTGGATTAGGACCTCTTGTTGGTTCATCAGGATTAACTAATAAACTCCGAGCAATACCCAGATTAAAATATACTTCTGGACTGTTAGGCTCCTTTTTCAAAGCCAGATTAAAATTAGTAATTGCTTCCCAAGCATCCCCCTGATCTAAATAAGTTATACCTTTAAAATATAAAGCCTCATAATTATCAGGATTAACAGTAGAAATAGGAGGTCTATCCGTAGGAGTATCATCTAAAGTTAAATCAGAAGGATCGATTCCAGCAGCAGATAATTTTCTAATAAAACTATTAATCGGAACTGCTGCATTAAACCCAGTTTTAATTGGAGCTACATCACCAGAATTAGTTTGAGCAAAGCCAAATTCTCCTTGTCCATGAATGCCAATAACCCGCCCATCAGCATCAAAAACCGGACCCCCACTCATCCCACTCCAAGTAACAGCTTGATAACGCAAAGTATAACCTGCGGGGCGAGTTTTGGGGCGACTGGTGATTAATCCTGGAGATAGTTCTGGCGCTCTCTCAGTTCCAAATAAACCACCTGTAGCTGGATAACCAAAAACATATATTTGAGAACCAATAACTGACTGTTCGGAGTTACCTAAAGTTGCTACTGGATAAGCATCAGAACTTGCAAATTTAACTATTGCTAAATCTGGTTCTTCATCAGTTGTTTGTAAATTAACTACATCAGTTACTGGATAGTCTTTTTCTTGATTAGTTCTGACACTATATTTAATACTAGAATCTTGAACAACATGATTAACAGTAAGTACGGTATAAATATCACCATTTTTAGCAATAATTACTCCTGAACCGTCACCTAAATTACTGTTAATTTGAACCGTGATAGGTGTGGCTATTTCTGCTACTTCTTGAGCATTTTTAGCAGTTGCTACTGTGGGAATAGTAATCACAATTGCTGCTACAGTGGCAGTACCGAATAAAAGACTATTTAGAGAATTAAAATGAGAGATATTCATAAGTTTTTTTTAGATAGGATAAATATTTAGAAGGCTATTTATTATCTTGACGTAAATTTAGAGAAATTTGTTCTTGGTATTAATAAAAAGATGCTCAAACTTTATGACTACTAATTATAATCAAAATCGACCTATTTATCTTGACTATCATTCTACTACTCCAGTCGATCCGAGGGTATGCGGTTATTGCTAGGGGGCGATCGAGGTTAGCTATTTCTACTGGAGCTGCTTGTTCGTCTGGAGTTGAAGCTCCTTCTCATGTGTTGAGAGCGTTAGGTTTGTCGAGCGAGGAGATGGAGGGAGCGTTGCGGATAGGTATTGGGAAATTTACGACGGAGGAGGAAATAGAGGAAGCAGTTGATATTTTGTCAGAGGTTGTTTTGGCAATTAGGGAAATAATGTAGGTTGGGTTTTGCTGCGCAACATGTAAAGCGACAGCGCAACCCAACAAAAATAGATACAGGGCTTTCTGTTGTTATGAGGTACACCCAGAAGCGGGCAAGATGCCCGCACTACAATATTTTCATCATTTACCCGGTAAATCATTTGCCTGAAATCTACTGTAATATAAAATCCGGTTGAACAATCGTCATTGCCAGGATAGAAAGCCATCTCCGTGTGCCCCTGAGATTGCTATCCGTTCCGGAATGCTCCGCAAACCTTCCACTCCGTTCGAGTCGCAATGACTTGGGCATAGAAATAATGTAGGTTGGGTTGACGCAGGAAACCCAACAAAAATAGGTATCTCAGGAATTACGCAATATCTGTCAATAAAGATGGAGAAATATGGAAAAAATTAGCTAGTTCTTGAATTTGATTTTCTGAGAGTTGACATTTGCCATTCAATACTTCTAATACCATAAATTCATTGCCTAAAATAGGAACTAAATCTTGAGGAGAAAGTTGAGATTCTTCTAATAAAGCTTTTAGGAGTTCCACACCACGAATAGTAGGAATTGGTTCGTGTTTTTCTTCATATTCATAGACTAACATTCCTATTTTCTATTCTTCACTATTGAAGCAGTATATATAAAGGCTTTTTTTATTAATCTGCAAAACTAATTGGTGACAAAATCTCAAATTGTCGTCTTTTTAAAATATCTAATAAAGAAATAAAGAAAAGATACTTATAAGAATTTGTCGTATTTGCAAATAATCTAGATAAAGCTGAAATATCAACTTTATCTGAAACAGGTAACATTTTAGTAGACTGTTTCATCTTCAAATGTTGCAATAGAAAACTCGCGCTTAGGTTGCTTTCTTCAATGAAAGGTTAATAATCTTATATTTTGTCTGAAATTACAACTTTATTTTCTCTAACCTATTACTTAAAGGCCCAAATCCCCAAGGTCTAAATCATTAAAACTCTCATCATCTTGCTCCTCTTCATTCCGAGCATATTTAGACGGAGGCCGATCGCTACTCCAAGCCCACCAACTACAGTTACACTGACAATGATAAAATTCTTGCCATTTGCGCCGATTATTTTCTGTATATACAGGCGATCGCCGATTAATCCATACTGCCTGTGCCTCCATAGTGCTTGCCCCACATTTGGGACAGCAAAAATCGAACGCATGAATTGCTGAGTTAGTCCATTCGGGAGGATTTAAGCTAAAAGCTTCCATAGTTACCTATCATAAAATTTTATTTTTGTCAATATTTTTCCCAAAAAACAAAGGAAAAATTTACAACTATATAAGAATTTTATCTTTTATAGCCACTACCATAATAAGACTGTTGCTCTGTATTTAGAATAATAGCCATAAGAAATAATTTGTGAGAAAAAAACTGTAGGATTTTGGTCTCCCAACCCAAACCCCTACGATAAAATCTTATAACCTATTTAGGATTGCTAAATCTATATTAATCAGATTACTTTTTTTGACTATTGACAGTTTAATCTATGCCTTTAACTCTGGCAAATTTTTGATTAAACTTTATTGATGACTTTAAGAGAATTTAAAAATATGAATTCTGAACTTTCTGAAACTAGCCGTTTATTGGATATTATGCCTGCTTCTGGGCGAATGATGACAAAAATAGTTGGTAAACCTCAGCAGTCTACAATTATTAAAACTACTTTTCCTGTACCTTGGAAAAATGACCGGAATATCTATCTAAATTTTGATTTATGGATGACTTTACCTCAAGGACAACGAGATTTAATCATGTTACGAACTGTCAGTTGGTTATCTGCAATTCAATGGTTTAAACCTAGTATAAATCAAGGTATTTTTGCAGTTGGTTTAGTAGGAATGATTTCTGAATTAAGCGAAGCAGATATAGTTGGAATATTAGTTGCTGGTAGTTTAAGTACAGTGGGTTTTATCAAAATCTGGCAAAGTAATCATAGTATAGAAACAGAATTAGCAGCAGATGAAATGGCAATTAGAGTAGCAAATAGACGAGGTTATGAAGAGACTGAAGCAGCTAATTATTTATTAGCAGGAATTGAAAATGTAGCTAAAGTTGAAGGGCGGAATAATTTGAATTTTACTGAGTTAGTTAGACATCAAAATTTAAAGGCGATCGCTGGTTTGTCTCCTGTAGGAGTGCCAGAACAAGT
>JBFRWR010000352.1:0-4415 GCA_051439685.1 Trichodesmium sp. | reverse complement strand
ACAATCTGGCTGTTGGTCTAAAAAACAATAATATTCATCTGCCATTGCAGGGCGGGGGGAAACTACTGCCAAAGATAGTAAACAGACAAGAAATGCAATGATGACTTTGCCCAATGCTTTTTTCATTTTTATTACTCCGCAAGTAACTTTGTGTGAGAAGGTTTTCTCCAATCACAGACTATAACAAACTGTATTAGATTGACTATTCTTTAGCTTTTCTTTATATTCCACAAGTTTACATTGGTATCTATAATTCCTATTCCTCCTAACTTTGTAGGGACTTTGTATGCAACGTCTCTACCTATTTAAAGGAACAGTAGAACTTACTGATTCACGTTGATGTAATTCATTGAACCAGTTTTTTAAATTATTATATTGCAAAAGCCAATCTTCATTCAACCGAAGGCTGTAGTAACCAAAGGAACATAATGCTGCTACATCTGCTATCGTCCATTCTTCATCACCTAACAAATACTTAGATTTAGCTAATTGCTGCTCAAAAACTGGTAAGAGATTATTAATGGACGTTTCTAATTTTGTTCTATAAAAAGTAGGCTCTAAATTATTTGTCAAATTTAGTATCCATAAATTGATAATATTATCCCCTAAATAATCTGCTAACTCTTCCCATTTACGACATTCAAGTTTTACCTGGGGATCAGTAGGATAAAAATTTGGTTCTGGATAAGTTTGGTCTAAATACTCAGCAATTAATGTCGAATCCCAAATTACTGTGCCATCTTCTTCTACAAATACAGGTACTTTACCAATGGGAGAAATATTTATAAATTCTGGTGATTTATTCCGTAGGTTAACTTCCTTGAGTTCATAATCTAATTTTTTTTCTGCTAACAATATCCTGATTTTTCGAGAAAAGTTTGATAGTGGGTGATAATACAAAATTCTTTTCATTTATATACTTCCAAAAAAGACTTCAATAAAGTTTACCAGAAAATTGTTTTTTTTTACTATATGTTACAGTTTATTTATAATAAATGATGATTTTGTTTGTAGAATTGCTCTAGCCCGAACTTATAGATAGGGCTAGAGCAATTCTACGAACTAGGAATATCAGATATTTTTGTAAAATTTCCAATTATGTCAAAATAAAAAATATTGCTGAATTATTGGGGAGAAAAAATGTCAGAAACTTTAGATTTCGATTTAGTTATTAAAAATGTACGGGTGGTGCGCCCAAATCATAATTCTATCGATCGCCTCGACTTAGGAATTAAAAATGGCAAGTTTGCTCACATCACCCCAAAAATCAACCCATAATTAGCTAATGAGGTATTTGATGCCAAAGAATTATTAGGTTTTCCTGGCTTAGTAGACTCCCATCAACATATTAGTATTTATCAACCCCTACCTCAATATGCGATGACAGAAACAAAAGCTGCTACTATGGGTGGGGCTAACAACAGGTTTAACTTATAATAGTTTCCTTGCGTAAGTCCTGAGATTATTATTTCTAAGTTGGCAATAATGATAATTATTCTTGCCAAAATTTGATATTGTTGTTTTTGGTTAGATTTAGGTAAAAAATATGTCCTTATATCTCAAGCAACATCTCGCGCTTTTAGTCTATTAAACAATGTAAATCTATGTCAGAGAATTCCTTTATTCCACCCAAACAGATGGAAGTCAGCTCCAAAACTGCCCGTGAGATATTCCAAGAAGTCATGGATAATCCAACTCGAAAAGAGTTTGGTTTCGGCGACAAAGCCGCAATCGTCAATATTGACCTACAACAAGCCTATACGTCTGGGGAATTTAAGACTTCATACCAAACCCATCCAAAGCAGTTAGATTATATCAATCAAGTTTCTGGTCGCGCACGAAACCTCGGCTTTCCGGTCATATGGACTTATGTCGCATATATGGACAGCGCCGATGATGCTGGAGTCTGGGGAACAAGGACGAACACCCCAGATTCACTCCAAAATATAAAATTTACCAGCAAAAGGGCTGAATTCGACCACAGGCTCGAAATTCGCAAAGACATAGATGCCATCATACTGAAAAAGATGCCGAGTGCATTTTTTGAAACGAATCTTCAGTCATTACTAACATGGCATCAAGTCGATACTGTCATTATTACCGGAGGTAGCACTTCGGGATGTATCAGAGCCACCGCTGTCGATTCGTTATCGCGTGGTTACCGAACGATCGTCCCAATCGAATGCGTGGCAGACAAGCACGAGTCATTCCATTTTGCCAATCTAACCGATCTAGCTCTTAAGTATGCTGACATCAAACCCGTAGATTCTGTTCTTCAGTGGTTAGCAAACCAACCAATAGATCGAAACAAGAGTTGACCAAACGCCAAATTATCAGCAATGAACTATTATCGTAGGGAAGAGCATCCAAAATGAAACAAGACCTAAATCTTTATAAAGAGTGGCCTTATATTAATAGACCAAAAATAGAATGGCCCAATAAAGCACGCGTTGCATTTTGGGTCGCACCAAATATTGAATTCTATGAAATAAACCCACCACCCAATCCCTGTCGAACGCCATGGCCGCAACCCTATCCCCCAGTAGCTGGATATTCTATTCGGGATTATGGAAATCGTGTGGGACATATACGACAAATGAAGCTTCTTGATAAGTACGGACTACGGGGGTCTATATCCCTTTCAACCGCTTTATGTCATCACCATCCCGAAATCATTGAGTTATGCCGTGAGAGGGAGTGGGAATTCTTCTCCCATGGAATTTACAACACCCGCTATACCTATGGTCTCTCAGAGGAACAAGAGCGATCTATGATCCGCGAGTCCATGGACATCATTAAAGAGTTTACCGGGCAAACCTGTGCTGGCTATTTAGCTCCGGCGCTCTCTCACTCGGAAAAAACAATCGATATTTTTGCGGAGGAGGGAGGAATCTATACCTGTGACCTATTTCACGATGACCAACCAACTCCAATAACAGTATCGTCTGGTAAGAAATTCGTCTCTATTCCCTATTCCTTAGAAATGAATGATACGATCGTCTTTGCTGTGCAAAAAGTCGAGCCTAGGCGTTATACTCAAATGCTGAAAGACAATTTCGATCAGCTCTACAAGGAAGGAGCAGAATCCGGAACCGTTATGTGCATTCCTACGCACAACTACCAGATTTCCTGTCCACACCGAATCAAAGCATTTGAAGAGGCACTCGAATACATCACGGGTCATTCTGATGTTTGGCTAACAACCGGGCGAGAAATTGCCCAATACTACCTTGATCACTACTACGATTGTTGTTCAGATGATATCGAAAAAAGGATAGAAAACCATGACTGAATTGCCTTCAGAGTATTTGAAATACCCACGACGAAAGTATGGTATGGACCATGATTTCTACGATTGGTCTATGATGCAAGACCGTCCAAAGTTCCAATGGCAACATGGTAAAAAAGTTACCGTATTTCTTAACCTAAATCTGGAGTTTTTTCCTCTCGATCAGCAAAAGCACCCTTTTCAAGCACCCGGTGGAATGAAAAAGCCCTACCCCGATCTTCGTCACTTCACCCTAAGAGACCATGGGAACAGGGTTGGAATTTATCGGTTGCTTGAAGTAACCGATAAACTGGACATTAAACCTTCCTTCTCGATCAACGGACAAATGATTGATCGACACCCCCAACTCATAAAGGAAATAAAAAAAAGGGATGCTGAGATCATTGCTCATGGCTGGAACATGAATTGCCCTCACTACGGTGGGATAGAGCGAGAGTTAGAATTAGAGTATATCAGGGAAACAAAAGTACGACTGGAAACTAGCTTTGAAAAAGAGGTAACAGGTTGGCTTTCGCCTGGTAAGAGCCAAAGTGAGAATACTCCGGACTTACTTGTAGAGTCCGGATTCTCATTTATGATGGACTGGGTTAATGATGAACTACCTTACGCATTCAATACGAAGAAAGGAGGTATAGTTTCATTTCCACTTTCAACGGAAATCGAAGATCGATTCGTACTCTTGGATAATCTCCATTCAGAATCCGAGTGGGTGGAGCAGGTAATAGACTCCTACAAATTTCTTTCTGAGGAAGCAGAACAGGAGAAATGCGGTCGCCTCTTAACGCTCAATATTCATCCTTGGGTACTTGGGCAAGCTCATCGCGCCAAGTATTTTGAACAAACTTTGTCTTACCTGAAAGGCCAAGAGGAAGTCTGCTTTGCCTCGGCACAGAGCATTATCAAAATGATTGGCCTGGGCTTTGAGTGATCTAGAATCCGGGTAATTAGTTACTGTAAAGTCGCGACTGGAACGGAGTGGAACGTTTGCGCAGCATTCCATAAGGAAAGCAATCTCCGCGCACCCCTGAGATTGCTTCCTGTCGTCGCAATGACCACTGTTAAACCAGATTTTATATTACTAGAGCTAAAAGAACATATCTCTTCAGTTAATCATTTGGCATTTTCC
>JBFRWR010000351.1:0-2913 GCA_051439685.1 Trichodesmium sp. | reverse complement strand
CAGGAGGGAAGAGAGGAGAAGAAAATATAAAAAGAATAGGACTTACGCACTACAACGTATTTTCGTCATTGCGACCGACAGGGTTTGCGGAGCAGTCCGGAACGGATAGCAATCTCAAATCCTAGTTTCTCGTACCTCATGCGTAAGTCCTGAAGAAGAAAGTTTTTTTGATCAGCGATTATCCGGACATGATATTACGCAGAGCCACCATATCTAGGGCGATTTGCGTTTGCGTAGCATTCGGAACGAAATCGCCCTTACAAATGGTGTATATTTTGATCTTTTGCGCAAGTCCTGACAAAATCTATCTCAGTTTTGAGTTAATTTCTCGTTGCAATAATTCTGCTTAAATATTTTTGGTAAGTTCCTAGAATTAATTTTAATCAATTAAATATTTATCTTAAGTTCATTTTGATACAAAATCTATCTCAGTTTGGAGTTAATCCCTCGTTGCAATAATTCTGCTTAACTATTAGAAATCTCCGAAAATTAAAAATTAAATCAATTATCATCCATAAATCATCTATTCTTTCTGCCTGTTCCCTGTTCTCTGTTCCCTGTTCCCTGTTCCCTATTTTCTGGAGAGGTCTATTTTTTAGGCGTATGCAAGGTAGGATGGATATCAATCAATTAAATGTTGCCCTTAGGTTAATTTTGATACAAAATCTATCTCACTCTGATAGTACTACTTAAGTATAGGTAGATATTTAGTTAATAAAACTAACTATCAATCAATTAGGACTGACGCATCCAAACAAGAAACTGGGTTTATTGTCCTGATTATTTAGAAATCCCCGAAAAAGAGGGAGTAGAGAGCAGCATGGCTAATTCTTTGTCATCAGAAAATACAACCTTATATTTTTTGAGTTCTTGTGCTTTCTAAACTCCCCAGACTCCCCAGACTCCCCACCCCTCCTTTTTTGATCTGGTGACAATAAATTGATCCTGGGAGTAGGGAGTAGAGGTAAATAATTAATAATTTATGTACGGTAATTGATTGGATTTTTGATTATCAGAGATGTCTAATGTTGTTTCAACCACAAAATTTCATTAGATAAACCCAGTTCCTACGTTAAGTCTGAATCAACTGTCTTGAGAAAAAAATTAGCTATGATAAGTAACATTTCTGAAATCAAAATTCATAGAGTACGATTGGCAGTTACCCTGGGTTGGTGTCTACTAATTTTTTCACTATTCTACGATCCAATATCCACTCAACTAACAGAACCTTCCAATGTATTAAGTCCCTTCAAAATCAATCCAGAAAATTGCGTCCTGCTACAAGGAGAATGTATGAAAGAGATACCATACGCCTTGGCAGCTCCTCTTTTTTGGGGTCTGATCGTGCCCTGTGGTGTCCTGATTTTATTTGTGTTCGGACACGAATTTTGGCGCCGGATTTGTCCTCTATCCTTTGTTACACAAATTGCTCGTGCCTTAGGATTGGAACGTAAACGCAATCGCGTCAATCCTACAACGGGGAAAGTGCGCAAGGAATTGGTGAAAGTTGCCAAAGATTCATGGCTAGCTCAGAATCATCTTTTCCTACAATTTGGTCTTTTGTATTTAGGGGTCTGTGCCCGTATTTTGTTTGTCAACTCTAATCGTTTGGCATTAGGTTTATTTCTAACCTTTACCATTATCGCCGCCATAACAGTTGGTTTTCTCTATGGAGGTAAGAGTTGGTGTCAGTATATTTGCCCCATGGCTCCCGTAGAGAAGATTTTTGCACAACCAAGAGGACTCTTCAACAGTAAGGCTCACGAAGGCGATCGCAAGCTCATTACCCAATCCATGTGTCGTACAGTAACCAAAGATGGTAAAGAATTGAGTGGTTGTGTTGCCTGTGCAAGCAATTGTATTGATATAGATGCCGAATCTTCCTATTGGGATGAGATAGAAAGCTATAAACAGCAATGGCTCTACTATGGCTATATTGGCCTTACAGTTGGGTATTTTGTCTATTACTATCTTTATGCTGGGAACTGGGATTATCTTATATCGGGAGTCTGGTCTCACGAAGAAAGCCAACTGGCAGACCTATTCAAACCTGGGTATTATTTATTAGGTCAGCCTATAGACTTTCCTAAATTACTAGCAGTACCCGTCACTATTGGTCTATTTATCCTTGCTGCTATAGGTATTGGTTGTGCCTTGGAAGACCTTTATAAAGCCTATCATAACCGCCATCACAAACAGACTGACTCCCGAGTCATTCGACATCATATGTTTACGTTGTGTACGTTTTTCATTTTCAATTTTTTCTTTATTTTTTCAGCGCGCGGTTATGTTAACATGTTACCATTACCTCTGCCGAGTCTTTTCCCGGTTTTTATAATGGTATCTAGTAGTTTGTGGCTTTATAGAACTTGGCGACGCACTCCAAGTCGTTATCAACGGGAAAGTCTTGCCACTCGATTGCGAAAGCAGCTCAAAAAGCTGAATTTGGATAGCGCGAAGTTTTTTGAAGGGCGAACTATTGACGAACTCAGTTCGGATGAAGTTTATATTCTCGCTAAAGTTCTGCCTGATTTTTCCCAAGAAAAACGTTTGCAAACTTATAAAGGGATGCTGCGAGATGCCATTAATGAGGGTTATGTAAACCCCGCTGAGACTCTCGAAGGCTTCAAGCAAATGCGACAAGAACTGGGTATTTCTGATAAAGAGCACGATACCATCTTAGTGGAACTAGGCCAAAAATATCCCGAACTGTTTGATCCTCGTAAGCAGCACAATAGAGAAAATTCTATGCGGTTGGAGAGCTATCGAGAAACTCTCCTGGAAATTATCTTACATTCTGGGAAAACTCACCCAGATCGAGAATGGGTTACTCATTTGAGGAAAGCATTCTCTGAAAAAACATCCAATGAAGTGTTAGAAGACCTTTTGAAAAGTCTATCCCCAGAAGATCGC
>JBFRWR010000350.1:0-7916 GCA_051439685.1 Trichodesmium sp. | reverse complement strand
AGTGAAAAAGGATTTTATGATGGCTTGAATTTTCATCGTGTTATTCCTAATTTTATGATTCAAGGAGGTTGCCCTAATGGTACGGGTACAGGTGGTCCTGGTTATAAAATTAAATGTGAAATTAATAACAATAAACATTTAGCTGGAACTTTATCCATGGCTCATGCTGGTCGTGATACAGGTGGTAGTCAATTCTTTATTTGTCACGCTCCCCAACCTCATTTAGATGGCGTTCATACAACTTTTGGAAAAACTGAAAATATGGATGTTGTAAATTCTATTCGTCAAGGTGACAAAATTCTTTCTGTGAAGATAGAAAAGTAGGTTTTTCGGAGTAGTAAAAAAAGTAAAAGTAGAGAAACCGGGTTTATTAAATACCTCAGATACTAACATCTACCTTCCATAAACCCGGTTTCTTATTACACTCCAAAGTGAAAAAAGTAAAAGTAGTCAGTTATCAGCTTTTAGTTATTAGTTATTAACTCATTTGTTGGCTTAATTTATTAAAAAAGCTGTTGGCGTAGCATTCCGCACCGAAGAGCTGAATGCTTACTTTTATAGCATTACGCATTAAGGTTAGGACATTTCTAAATCCTGAAACCTTTTCACAATCTGCTATTCCCTATTCCCTATTCCCTATTCCCTATTCCCTAGCGCGTAGCGCTATATTTAGTGAAATTTCCTGTGCCACAAAGGAACTGCTTTATACCAACCTAATGATGGTATATCTTTGATAACTTCAAGACAATTTTTCCTAGAATCTATAGGAGCATCAACAGAAAAATAAAGACTATCAAGGTCGCCGTACTTTTGAAAAGAGTTAGTCATAAAAGTAGATTTTCGATGATCTATATGCCTTTCTAAATATTCTGAAGAAGACGCTGGAGACCATCCACATTCTTCTAACTCTTTCTTCGTATTTCCTCGCAGAATATGATGCCCTAGAAAAAGAACCATTAAATAAGAAAATGTTTCGATACTTCCATCACGACTTACTAAATTAATCTCCATATATTGACCTGGTAAAGGCATAGGTTCAGCTAAATCCCGACAATAACCTAAGTTTACGCACTTAACTTCATCACTGAGTAAAGAACAATCTAAATTAATAGGACATTCCATAGATATAAATTAAAAAAATAGAATGAAAAGTTTATTTTTTAGAGGCGCAAAACCTGTAAAAATATTCTACAATTTCTAGTATAACTTAGGTATACAGTTATCAATTATTGGTTGAATTTAGGTTGCCTTGAGCTTCTTCGGTAGAGACTTTCTAGGTTACTTGTATAAAATTTTTATCTTGATGAAGATGATTGATTCCTTAAAATAACCAAGAATCAAAATAATTCCCAGGTGAAACATTATCCCGAAGAATTGAAACTTTCTCTAAATTTAAACTTGGTAATTCTTCAAGAATTTTTATATCATTTGCTCTATCTACCAAGGCAAACGAAAACTGATAATAATTCTGCATAATTTTAGCCTTTTCTCTAATTTCTCCTTGGCTCATAAAACTATCACGAGTACCAATAATAATAGTATTTTGACCGCTAGTATGACAGATATAAATATATGGAAAAACTGTTTTAATAGTTTTTATATGCTCTGCTTCAAAACCATTACTTTTTAATGTATTAACAACTATAACTCCAGACTTTGATAAATGGCGATCGCACAGGTCATAAAATTCTTGAGTTGCTAAATTATAAGACATATAGCCATTACCAAAAGCTACATCAATCATAATAATGTCATACTTAGTATGCTGATTTTGTTGTTCTAAATATTGCCTCCCATCTTGATTTTTTACCTTTAATCTTTCATTTAATTCTACTCCGAAAAATTTCTCAGCAATTGATAATATATTGGCATCTACTTCTGTACATTCTATTGTTACATCTGGAAAATAGTGATATAAAACTTGAGCAATACTACCCCCACCAAAACCTGCAATATAAATTTTTTTTGGCTGACTATTCCACAGTAAAGCTAACATCATTGCTTGAGTGTAGGGAAAAATTAAATATGTGGGGTAATTCAAATTAAGTATAGATTGAACCCAGTTCATTTTTAAAGTTACTTGTTCTACTAATACTAACTGAATGATGAATTTAACTTTTTTGATAGTTAAAAAATGTATGCCAGAAGGTTGAGAAAAAATCACTCCATCTGGTTGTTGGTGTAGCCAAGAAATTCTTTGTCGAATTGCTTCTAAATTTTTAACTTGCCAATCTTTTTGATTATTCATTTTTATTAATTAGGGAGTAGGGAATAGGGAGTAGGGAGTAGGGGAGTTAGGGAGTAGGGGATTCAGGGAGTAGGGGATTCAGGGAGTAGTAAACATTAGAATAATTAATACAATAATTAATATGGAAATCCTATTTTATTTGTGTAGAAAAATCTTACCGCTTTTAGGGAATAGGGAACAGGGAACAGGTCAGCGTTTCAGTTTTTTTATCTACTTTTTGATTACCCGCAACCTATTTAGGATTCCTATATATTCCTGGCTAATAATTATCAAAAAAGTTATTCTACCTGTGGTAGTTATATCAAATCCCGTAGTATCTAATACCGCGAGAAACCGGGTTTGTTTTCAAGCCAAAGTTTATAACATTTACTTCCTACAAACCGGGTTTCTTATAACACTTCCGTTGCCAAGCAGATTTGATATTACTTATGTAATTAAACTTTCTCCCTTCTAACCTTTTTTTTGCTTCTGCACTCTTTATTCTGTCTCCTGTCTCCTGTCTCCTGACTCCTTCCCTAGTACAATTCATACTTCAATAATTTACACTCTATCGGACCATTATAAACAGAAATTCTCCCAGAAGTTCTTAATCCTACCTGTTTAGATAATTGTTTATTTCCTGTTAAAATAAAAGCCGTCCAACCAGTAAAACGTTGTTTAAAAATATCTCCCAATAATTTATATAATTTACCCAATTCTTCTACTTCTCCTAAACGTTCTCCATAAGGAGGATTACAAATAATAATTCCTTTTTCTGCTGGCGGTTCTAAATTAGATAAATCTGTTTGTATAAACTTAATTTTATCGGCAACACCACATTTTTTTGCATTACTCCGAGCTTGAAAAAGCACTTCTGAATTTTTATCACTTCCCACAATTATTGATTTTAATTCAGTCAATTGACTATCCTTAGCTTCTGTCAATAAATCTTCCCAAATAGACTTATCAAAATCACGCCAATTCATAAAAGAAAATTTATTTTTAAACAATCCAGGTGCAATATTTAATGCTTTTAAACTGGCTTCTAAAGGTAAAGTTCCAGAACCACATAAAGGATCTAAAAAAGGTAAATCTGGAGAATATTCCGCCATCTCCAATAAAGCTGCTGCCAAAGTTTCTTTGAGGGGAGCAAAACCCATTGCTAACCGATAACCACGCTGATGTAAACTACTACCAGAACTATCTAAACTCAGAATACAACTACTTTTTTGAATATGAGCATTAACTAATATCTCAGGATTTTTAGTATCAATATTCGATCTGTAGCGAAATTTCTCTATTTGTTGCTCAGTAATAGCATCCTTTATTTGTAGAGCAGTATAATGAGTATGCTTTAATTTCTCATTACTTCCCGTACAGTGAACTGCCAATGTATTTTTAGGAGATATATACTTCTGCCAAGGAATTTTTTGAACTTCCTTATATAAAACATCTCGATTAACACATCTAACTTCCGCAATGGGAACTAATACCCTAAAAATTGTTCTTGCCCAGAGATTAACTCGATAAAGTAAAGTTTTGTCACCTGTAAAACTGACTCCGGTAAATTCTGGAGAAACATTTTTAGCTCCTAAACTTTCTAACTCTTGGGCAGCAATATTTTCTAAACCTTTAGCCACCTTAGCATAGTATTGATTCATTGCCTAGAAATAATTTTGGTATTTAGCCTAAAATAACCTGATTGACTACTAGAGTTGAGAAGATTAGATTAGGCGATCGCTTAATATAGATTAATGAACATTTTTTGTTTTACACTTTCACAACTTCCTATTGCTGTACTTTGAACATAAACCAAAAAACTATTTCTTTAACTCTTTAAATCATACTATCAAAATCAAAAATATGAAACAAAACCTAACTAACACTTCAGCTAGCTATAATCACCTAATTTCTCACATATTTCCAGAAAACCCTTACAATCACTTTGATTTTCAACAATATCCAGAGGATTTGCAAGGTTGGAATGGCAGACATAAAGTGTTTGCTCAAATTATATCTGAAGTCAAACCTAAAGTTATTATTGAGGTTGGAGTTTGGAAAGGACAATCAACGATCCACATGGCAGAGATAGCTAAAAAAATTCATCCCGAAGCAATAGTAATCGCCATAGATACTTTTTTGGGTAGTCCCGAACATTGGAAACCAAAACACCCTAAAAATTTTCAACAATCTCTTAAGCTTAAATTTGGATACCCTCAACTATACTACCAATTTTTAGCAAATGTGATGTGGAGAGGATTAGAAAACAATATTATCCCTTTACCACAAACAAGTGTCAATGCTGCCATAATGTTAAAAAATCTTGGGATTAAAGCCGATATTATACATATAGATGCAGGTCATGATTTTGAAAATGTTTATTCAGATCTTGTGAAATATTGGGATTTGCTAACGGAAGAAGGAGTATTAATAGGAGATGATTTTGCACCAAATTGGCCAGGAGTCCAGAGAGCAGTAAAATACTTTTGTTTAGAACGCAATCTTAAGTTTATTGTAGATCAACCTAAGTGCATAATACGTCGCCAAGATGATGTTGAAAGTCTTCAAAATGATTTTGAATTTTTCTAGTAGTAGTTGAACATTAAAAGCAATTTAATCCTTTGACTATAGTAAAGATTGTCGAGATTGCCGATCGCATACCCAAATTAATCCCTAATAAAATTAAAATATTTATACCTTTTATTTCTGCTCTATTCTTCCTTAATTAGGGTTTGCGTATGGAAAGTCTTTTTTTAGGGGGAGGAGACAGGAGACAGGAGACAGGAGACAGGATAAATGGAAATTATAGAGGAGATATTCGTAAAAATTGTCCCAATATTTTTCTGCCATAATCATTCTCAAATACTAGCATGCATGAACTTTTTAGACCGAAACAGGCTCCCTTTTTTCGACCAAAAAAGGCTGTAACCAATATCTATCAGTGCTTTGATATTTAATCAGCAAGCCCTAATTAAAATTAGAAAATAGGATAACAATCTGAGATATATATAGCTTCCACTACTATTGTAAAACGGACTCCGGTAAATTCTGGAGAAACATTTTTAGCTCCTAAACTTTCTAACCTCACAGGCACCAATACAGCAATCCTATTTTATTTGTGGTAAAAATCCTAGTGCTTTTTAGGGAACGGGGAACAGCGAACAGGTAAGAGTTTCAGTTTTTTTATTTACTTTTTGACTTGTCGCAACCTATTTAGGATTGCTATAGCTTCTAACCCTCTGGCAACTTTGGCATAATATTGATTCATTTGTGACAAGATTTCATTATTTTTAATACACCCAATATATTTACTACAATCAGCAATTTAGCCTAGGGTATTTGTCGAATTGTAAAGCTATAGTAATTGATGAACTTGATATAGAAAATAAGCAACCCAAACCCAATATACTTTATGGCCTGGGACTTATCTAAAAGTTTAGTTGACAATATTTTGTTTACTTAAAAAAATGTCACAAATATAATTGTTAATAATACTTTTTTTATGAGATAATCAAAAAATAAGCGTTTAATTGTCCTTAACCCCTACCTGTCAATGGCGGGGTTTTTTTATGTTAAAAACTGAGTCTTTTCTTTAGTTACAAATAATTAGGAAAAATTGCTGTAGTTTTTTTAACAAAAAACATTTAATTCAGATTTTTTTTACAATTACAACACTTGAATCAATAGATAAATCACTAATTTGCTACCGATGATTTTAATACTTTTTTGATTTCTGTGAGGACTAACATTGTCACTTCTTCAGGAGTCGCTGAACCATCAATACTGATATGAACATCTGCATTAGCATAAAGAGATTTTCTTTCTAGCAAAAGACTTTTCAGTTTAGCCAAAGGGTTGCTTTCCTGAAGTAGAGGTCTAGTTTGATCTCCCTGCAAACGACTATACAAAACTTCTACGGGCACATTTAACCAGACTACTATGCCATGTCGTAAGTAACTCCAGTTAAATTGATTTAAAATTATACCACCACCTGTAGCAATAGTCAAATTTTTGTAACTAGAGACTTCTGACAATATTTTGGTTTCCAACTCCCGAAACGCTGCTTCACCTTCAGTAGCAAAAATTTCAGTGATTGATTTGCCAGCAGCTTGAGCAATCAAACTATCTGTATCTAAAAAACCATATCCCAAGTTTTTTGCTAGTAAATGTCCTACAGTTGTTTTACCAGCACCCATCATCCCGACTAAATAAACATTGACTCCTTGTAATAATGGTCTATTACTAATATCCATAATGATAAGTTACTATCAAAAAACTATTCAACTGAACTAAACTAATTACCTAGTCAATTAATACTTACTCAGAAACATCCTTAGCGAAAAATTCAGGTACAAACCCTATGTTAATAATTAATAATTAATAATTATTAGATATTGAATCTATCAGGAAATATAAAAAGGGAATAGGGAACAGAGAATAGGGAACAGGTAAGAAAGAAGAAATCAAGACAACTATTTGTCACTTAAACATCTAGGGAATATATGTAGCTTTCCACCTCTGATATTTACCAGATTTTCAGCTTTTGAAGTCTTACCTCTTTTAGATTTTAGTCACTCTAAGCTCTCTTAATACTTCTTCTACAAACAGTCTCTTAATAATTTTCAGGCTCCATTATCCATTATCCATTATTCATTATCAATTATCAATTATCAATTATTCATTATCAGTAGTAGGTTTTGATGTATCTGAAGGTGGAGGTGGAGTAATTACTCGATAATCTGCATCATATACAGATTCAGTTTGACCAACTCCAGAATCACTTGAATCACCATAACCATAAGAATAGACTGAACCAGACCAAGATTCTTTTTGTACCTTTTGCTCTGCCTCAAAATTTTGAGTAGTATTCTGAGATTCTGCTACATCTTGTTCCTGTTTACTACCATCCCAAGAATTACTAACTTTAGGAGGCCCTTTTTCCCAATCATCCAAACTTTCATCTGCCTCATTTAATTCCGCATCTTTATTCAGGTTAAAGTGGGTTGGAGAATCTAAGTTTTGTGCAGACTGGGAATTTCTATTCCTCCCTTGGGCAGTCTTTGGATGATCCTGAGATTTTCTAGAGGAATTGCTGAGAGGTTGTAAATTTTTCTTGAGCAGGTAATTGGAAAGCCCAAAGATACCATAAATTAACAAGTAAGTAATCACCCCGGCAAAAAAAGCACCTAAAATCCATACAGATAGAGGTAGAGGTATAGATTTTAACCCCAGGAAAGTTAAGGACAAACTAGGGGACAAATTTTGCCAAGTAAACAATGATAACCCACCAATGGCAAAAATTAAGACTATTAATAGTAAATTCCGAGTTCTTTTATTCATGGCCTATCCACCTTTTCATAGGAACACAATCTAAACCAAATTGATCTAAAGCACGAGCTACTACAAAGTCTACCAAATCTTCTATACTTTGGGGATTATGATACCATGCTGGAATTGCTGGGACAATTCTTGCTCCGGCTTCTGCTAGAGTAGTTAAATTTCGTAAATGAATCAAGCTCAAAGGTGTTTCTCTTGGGACTAAGATTAGTTTACCACCTTCTTTTAATTGTACATCTGCTGCCCGCTCTAATAAATCTGAACTGAATCCAGCGGCCAACTTACTTGCAGTCCCCATACTACAAGGGATAATTATCATACCTTGAGTTCTATAGGAACCACTAGCAATATT
>JBFRWR010000349.1:0-2666 GCA_051439685.1 Trichodesmium sp. | reverse complement strand
AAATTACGTCTGGCACAAATCCTTGGGCCTTGAGTTGTTCTGCCATTCTAAATACTGCTTGTCCATAAATTACTGCACTTTCTAGAGGACGCACATAATGGTGAGTTTCTGGACGGGGTTCGCGACTTGGATTGAATAGTGCTTTATAAACTCCTGGTATTTTCCATTCTGGCCGTTCGTTTTTTGTGCCAAATACTACTTTATTGTTGGGATTTGCTCCTAATGCGGTAATAATATGACGGTATTGGGCGGGAAAGTTCGGGTGCAGGAATAAGACTTTCATGATTTAAGTGATTTGGATTTACTACTGATTAATATTTACATTCTGTAAATTGAATAAAACCGGAAATAGCTGGTTTTTTCTTGGGAAATTTCTTGATTTCCAGTTTTATTTTGTTCTTAGTTATTAACTGGAGATTACAAAGTTATTCAAAAAAAATGACTTAATCTCAATGCTGAAAATTTTACTAGAAAAGGGTCATAGGATATACATTTCCTACAATCCTAGTTTTTCTCATTAAGATTGCTGAAAGCTTGATCTAGTAATAGTTTTTCTAAGAATTTTGTACTGTCTAGTAATTAATTATTAATTATTGCTCTGCTGAATAAATATCAAAAGCTCATAGGGTAAAATTTTTCGGCATTATTTGTGCGCAAAAAGTGTCAGTCTTTTGCTACTGGTAGCTTTTAATGTCCTAATTTTTAGGAGACAAAAATTGCAAAATTGAGGAATAATTGTGCCGATTATATTCTCTCAATCTACCATTTATCCTCTACGGAAGTTGCTCATACTTTCATACTGACTCTTGACTACTAGAAACAGTAAAAATACTTTTTCAGCAAACCCTAATTATTAATTACTCTCAGGGGCTTGACAAATCCAAATACAATCTCTGGGAACTGAATTAATATCTTTATGAATAATTTGGTAATTGAGATGAGAGAGAAATTTTTCCATTATTGTGTCTGTCATTACTGAGTGAGCAGTGCCGTCTCTTTTTCCCATTAGATTTTTATCCCAATCTTTGAGAAATCTTGACCAACCTAGTTCACTTAGAGTATTTGTATGGTGAAATATGCAAAGTTTTTTTCCTTTTAATTTGGCAGGAATTTTGCTTAAGTAGTTGAAAATATCTCTAGGTTCTAAATGCACCATTGTGTCGTAGCAAAAACAAATATCTGCTGATTGGGAATCAATTCCATTTAATGTTATTCCGTCAATTTTTACATATTTTACTCTATCTTCTCCTAGTCTATTTTTCGTGGCATTTAACATGGAATTGGAAATATCAGCGCAGATTAATTGTTGGCAATATTTGAGTAATAATGCTGCTGTTTTTCCCCCACCAATTCCTATTTCTAATACGGTATCTTGTTGTTCGATATATGGTGCGATAAATTTTTCTTCTATTAGTTTTTCATATTCTGATAATGAGTTGGCTGCTCCGGCTGCTTTTCCTATCCATTCATCTCCTAAATGGATTAATTCTGGGTAATATTCTTGCCATTTTTGGGCGTATTCTTCCCAGGCTTTTTCATAATCAATAGTCATGTTATATGTATGTATTTTATAATTTTAATTTTATTAAGATAGCGATCAGAAATGATTGGTGGCAAAAAATGTAGGGGTTTGGTCTCTAAATCCCATTCGCTCGTTTTGGATACCAAAACTCTAGGATAAAATATTACAACATAAGTGCAGATTGCTATATACAAATTCTCAGGTTTGAGGTAACTACAAAGTTCTAGGTTTGATGCAATAGGAAGCATGAAAAATAAACTTTTTAGTTGAATAAAAAGTCATGTGCATAGGCGAACACATCCCACTAAGTTCTATAATATCAGAATTTTTGCGAGGTTGCAACTAAAAATCTTTTGACGCGCCGTTTTTTTCAGGAGCTTCAGAGAATGAAAATGTTGGTGCTTCTCTACTGAGGAGAGATAGATGGAAAGATTCAATCTGGCAAGAACAAGTATATAGAAGCTTCAGAAGATGAAAATATTTTTGGTATTGCTCCTGGGGAAAATTCCTGAATACTTGATTGTCTGCTAGTCAAAGAAATTGATTGAATAAAAAGTCATGCGTATAGGCGAACACATCCCACTAAGTTCTATAATATCAGAATTTTTGCGAGGTTGCAACTAAAAATCTTTTGACGCGCCGATTTTTTCAGGAGCTTCACAGAATGAAAATGTTGGTAGTTCTTTACTGAGCGGAGATAGATCGAAAGATTAGATGATGGGAAAAATTTGGCGGTTATCTATATTTTTGATAGGAGAGAAAGTTAGTTAATTTTTGGGAGAATGAGGAACTATCCCTCCTCAAAAGAAACTTTTTAGTAATTGACACTACGGGGTGCGAGTGTGGGAATTGTGGGATTTTTTTTATCCTGGAAAGAGCGATCAAGAAAAGTCATATTTTTCTAATTTATACTCTGTTGTTGGCAAAAATTTAGTTATCAAATTGATAAATTTACCACTTTAAGTTAATTCCCATATCTTCAGCTAATTTTTGATTGTATGGTTGAAAATATTCTACTAATTCCTGATATATTTCTCGGCTAGGTTGTGAGTAATTACCAGAATTATATGGAAGATATTTTTCTGAGGAATGTGTAGGTATTTCTAAAAATTGAAATACTTTTTTCATTGTTTCTTGAGGATGA
>JBFRWR010000348.1:0-16257 GCA_051439685.1 Trichodesmium sp. | reverse complement strand
ATATCATGTCCGTTAATATCGGAGCGTGTAAAAGTTAGGGTAAATATCTACAGGGAATCTCAGTTTTTTTCTGGCTCTTGGTTAAGTTTTTCTGCCTGTTCCCTCCATACCTACTCCCTACTCCCTCCGACCTACTCCCTAGCTTTGCTATAGAATACCGATGCTACCGGACATGAGTAACTATAGTTATATTACAGCGGTTTTCATTTTAGTAGACTAAAGTAGGAACGTTGCATGCAACGTCCCTACAAGGTTTGGGTTATGGCGATGTGGTTGATCAAGAGTGAAAAGCGCTGTATTCAAAAGCCAACGGATTTGATATAATGGATATTTATATTCAGTTTGTCTCAGAGCTATGGGCTGCTTATTGGTATCAATTTACTGAGATTTTCTGCTAAAATTCCAGAAAATTTCTTCACATAAAATTGCCAAAACTTTTGCCTGTTCAGCCACCCATCTCCGCGTCTCCGTGTCTCCGTATCCTACTCCCAATAACCATTTTTTCAGCAAACCCTATGTATTGTTTCTCTATCTAGCGGATATATTCCTTGAGAATACTATTTCGATTTGGATGACGCAACTTCCTCAGAGCTTTTGCTTCAATTTGTCGAATACGCTCGCGAGTCACATTGAATATTTGGCCAATTTCTTCTAAAGTCTTCATCCGACCGTCATCTAAACCATATCTTAAGCGTAATACATCTCGCTCACGAGGACTTAGACTATTTAACACACTTTCTAAATCTTCTCGTAATAAATTTTTGGATACTTGATCTTCGGGAGTTTCGCCATCTGACTCAATAAAATCTCCAAGTCGAGAATCTTCTTCTTTACCAATAGGAGTTTCTAAAGATATAGGTAGTTGAGCTGACTTAGCAATAAAGCGCAACTTTTCGATGGTCATTTCCATCCGGGTTGCTATTTCTTCTTCGGTTGGTTTACGCCCCATTTCTTGAGAAAGCAGCTTGGTTGTTTTCTTGATGCGGGATATGGTTTCGTAAAGATGAACTGGTAGACGAATAGTCCGGGACTGATCGGCGATCGCTCTGGTAATGGCTTGACGAATCCACCAAGTAGCATAGGTACTAAATTTATAGCCCTTTTCATGGTCAAATTTTTCTGCTGCTCGAATTAATCCTAAACTACCTTCTTGAATTAAATCCTGGAATGACAAACCTCGGTTCATGTATTTTTTGGCGATGGAAACTACCAAACGTAGGTTGGACTGTACCATTTTTTCTTTAGCTCTACGTCCCAGTATTAAGCGGCGCTTAAACTTTGGTAATTCCATCTCTACAGCATTTGCCCACTCACTCACTTGCGGTTCTCGATCTAAGTGGAAGATTAACTCTTCTCGTATTCGCTCTAATTCGAGTAAATCTGCTATTTTTCGTGCTAGTTCAATTTCTTCATCAGCTCTTAATAGCCTAATTCTGCCTATTTCTTGCAGGTAAAGACGAATGGAGTCTTCTGTGTAATGCTTTTTTTTGCCCGCAGTTTTAGTCTTTGTTTTGGCAACTTTACCAGACTTCAGGTCCTCCTCATCAGACCGAGCATCGTATTCTTCTCTGTCTCCGATTAAAATTTCTAACTGATTATCTGGTTGTCTGGTTAGATTTGATTGAAATAATTCGCTAGGTTCTAGCTCAGGCTGAATTGTTGTTCCGATTACATTGTTAGTCTGGATCATGTCGCGTTCCTCATCCTCCTTAAGTTGAAGAATAAATTAGTTTACAGAAGTTTTCTATCTATCTTAAGTCTAAGATAGTATAGCTAGTGACCAAACTCCTATGGTCGATATTTGTTGACTGGAAGACACTATTTCATAAGTTTGCCTTAATCATCTTAAATCAGATTTAATCAATCTCAGGCTTGTCTTATTTAATAGAAACTGTTTTTTCACAGTTTGCTATATTTTTTTTCTTGGTCATGGCAGTTCATGTTTTTCATTTTGATTTACATTTTAAGTACCTCAAATCAACTTTATTAAGCTTGTCTATCTTACCGATTGCATAGTTAATTAATAGTCTGTTGAGAATATTCTCAATCTAAACTCAATCTAAGTTTTATTTCTGCATTTCTAGCTTTTACAAATCTCGCTCTACTTGCTCAAACTAATACATATTAGCTCGCAAATTGTGAGTTTTTATATTTTATCTCTGTTGACTCCTGCATCCTACGGAGGAATTATGCTAACAAAAGAGCTGCGCTTTCAACTACTGTGGTAGACGATTACTCATCTACAGAAATTTATTTTTTCACAGTATAGATTTACTAGAGATTTGGTACAAACGTAATTTACCCTACCTTATCTATCAAGTGCATCTGAATATTCTGGAGTATTCCCAGAATTATGCAATCGTTTTTTTCAATTAATTAAGGTATTAAAATCTCTATCAATGGACTAAGTACATTCAGGACACAATACTTTCAAGTTAGTTTGTCATCAATACAGTAAGATGATTTGCCATCCTCTTAATGAGCTGATTATACCGATACATTATGTACACAGCTATCACAAAGCAGTCATTAAGATTTAGGGTATTTCAGTAGACTAATTACAAAAAATTATGATACAACTAACCTCAGATTGAATAAATGGACAACAAACCCCACCACACTACAACTATTTAGACATGAAGGGTGTACCTCTATAGTCGTTCCTCCTTCGAGCCTTACTTAATATTATGACTGATGGAGACCAATAGGCGGTTTTTGTTAAACACCATAAATACATTATTTCTTCAGTTATTGTAAAACAATCATAAATTTCACTGCACAATTACTTTCTAGTTAGGGATGTTTCTAAGCTGAAAGTCAAGTTTATTCTTTATTGGAGGTTTAACGAGACTAGAGCCAATGATTGCCAAAACATCATAACTAATAAGATACTGTACAGTTTATTTGTCTGTCGCAATTCTGTTGCCTTGATCCGAATGTTAACGGGAGACCTGCTGCGACATTAAGTTGGATAAATGCTGCAAAAATCAAAGATTAGGCATAAGCCATAAATCCTTTGGGTTAATCAAGAATAGTAATACATATTTTATCTGTATTTTCTATCTTTACACCTCCTTGTTTCTGGAATTTACTTTTGTCATTATATCTCTGCTCAATCTCATGGTCTATTTTTAGACCTTGGGAAAATGATTATCTTTAGTTTTATTTTAACAATAATCTATGGATTAATCACATCCCGCATTAATTATGTTGAGTTTAGAGAAATATTGTTATTTTTTTCAGGCATAGGGTTGGCTCTTTAGTCTTAACTATAATATATAAATTTTAGCAAATAGGTTATCGGTCAAGTCATTTAATTGATTTGTTTAGAATTTGATAATTTTGGTCAGCATCTCTTTTAATTTCTATCTTATTATAATTAATTTTACTCTATCTGCCATAATTGATATATTTTTTCTGGAATTTATCAATCTAAATTGATAAATCTAGTTTTTCCTAGGTTTAAGGTGTTTGGGATCAAGTTTTACTATCTGAGTCAAGTTCAAGTTTTTCTTGAAGAATTATACTGAATAATTATAATCATAATTGCAATGATTAGATAAATAAAAGTTTAATTAGAGTTGATTCTGAAAACCTTGATAACTTTCAGTCTAGCATATTATTTGAGCAACGGCCATCTTTCCTCTCACACACTTATTATTTTATTGTAGATTAGTTATTTAGTTATTAGATATCGAGTCTTGCTGTTGATTCATCTCTAAATTTACCATGGGTGAATTAACTATTTTGATCTGATTGTCACAGTATGATTTCCAGATTTGAGTAATCTTAAATGTTGTGTTTGGATTCAACACTCAAGATTAAAAATAATATAATATTTTAACTACTTAATTTCTCTAATGTGTAGTTTTTAACTTTATTATTGATTCTTTTGAAGTAACCCGTTAGTAAAGAAATTGTAAAGGCAAACTTCATATTCAGTATTTCTACCATAAGCTAATAAACTATCTAACCTCTTATCTGTAAGTTAACTCAAATTTTCAGAATTGGGGTTAAATTTTACATTAAGAGAAATTAATTTTTTGATGTTAAGCTGTCATCACCGAGATTTATGAGCAACGTTTTGTAAATAAAGGATAAGTTTTTGGAACTGGCAACAAAATTAGTGCAACTCCTAAATAGGAAAAAAGTTAATTAGTAACGATCAAAAAAACTATAACAAGTGAGTTTTCTGCATATCTAAATCTATGCTGTCTGTTGTTAATCCGTTGTTAAGTCTTAGACTCCCACCTTTCTGTTTTTTAAATTACTCTAAGCTGTTGTGCATTTAAACGAGTTATTGTTGTATGTTTTTTTCAAAGGAAAAATCTTATTCATTCTGTAGGGGTGGTTCGCGCTGTAGGGGTGGTTCGCGAACCCCCCCCCTAATTCTTCCTTAGCGTTGCTGCAAAAGTTTGATGAATGTAGGAGTCAGGATTAAAGGGAATTATAGACGAGAGAGGAAAAATAATTCGGGTCTGCTGAAAAAGTTTTTTTTAAGGAGTGGGGGAGTAGAGGAGTAGGGGAGTAATTTTTTTGCCCAACGATGCGCCCAAAATGCGCTCCTTTTTGAGCATCAAGAGTTGAAAACTAGGTACTTTTTCCAGTTCCAGAAAGGCACTTACCTTTATCTGTCAATGCTTTGAGGTTTAATGAGCAAGCCCTAATCAATGCTTTGAGAGTAAATCAATAAACCCTAATTATCCAGAAAATATTTGAGAAAGAGAAAACAGCAGTCAGAATTTCAAAACTTTTACAAGAAATTGATACTTGTTAAGATTTATTTGTCCACTGGAAAATTTCTCATATTTGATTATTTCAATTCAATTAGAACCTTTTCTCAAAAATTTGATGTAATTCTCAACAAGAGGACGGGTAATTCTTCTGTTAGTAATTCTTTGCCCATTATGATAGTGAATCTGAGCATGGACATGATAACCTGAAGTTCTACCTGTAAGTCCCTGAAGACCAATACTTTGTCCTTTTCTAATTCTTGTTCCTGTTCTCGGTGGGGAACCTTGAACTAAATGCCCCATTAACCAATAATGGTTAGTCCCATCACAGGTAAGTTCAACTATTTGACCAGCACCTTGGCCCGTTTTGAGATTTCCGTTTCTGCCTTGAAATCTGGTGTTGCGAATCGTTCCTTGACAAGGCGCTGGAATATTAACTTTGAATTTACCATTTAGCTCTAGGGTAAAATCATAAGCTCCAGGAGGACTATTATCAATAAAATAGTCTGTGTAGACTACATAAGGGAGAAATTTATCTGATTTTCCATAGTAAAAAGTAGGCCAAACACCAATTTGTGGTAGATGCTCTTGTACCCACTGTTGCACAATGGTAATTTTTTTTATTGTTTGCTCTGCTACTTTAACTCCTGTTTTGACTAAGGGAGCTAGCACTGTTATATATATGAGGAATATAAATATCAAAAAAACAAAAAAATTTTTGATACTACCTTGATTGGGATTATATTTTGCTTGTAAAACAATTTTTTTTATTTTGAGCAAATCTGATAATTTGTGTTGTTTTAAGTTTTGCAGTTGAAATAAATTTTGAAATCGGAATTTAGAGAAAAATTTGCATAGATACATTCCTATATTTTTAATAATAATACGATTATTTATTCCTACCTGTTCCCTGTTGCCTGTTCCCGAAAAATTAGTAATATTTTTTACAGGAATAAAATAGGATTGCTATATAGATTCATCTGAGTTATTTTGAATTACCCATTTCCATAAAGGATGGCTTTTTCCTTGAGAATTAATCTGACGTACTTGTTGCTCTAAACGTTTTTGTTCTTCTGGAGATATTCCCCAAATAATGTTTCTACTTTGCCAAACTAAAACAGCAGTAGTCATGCCAATACATAAGCTTAAACCGAGGGTAGGGAGTTTATGATAAGCTAGAGCGAAGCGTACAGCAACCCAGGTAAAATGCTCTAACCACAAATAAATTTCTGTGCGTAAATTCCATATACTTAAAGAACCAATACTTATCCAAAGTAGCCCAACTATTAACCATCTGGCATAGATAGTTAGTCTGTAGAGTCTTTGTACTTGAATTTGTAAAACTGGATCATCTTTATTCATTTTCAGAAAAATCGAATATGTTAAGCATTGAGCTATTAGCGGTCAGCAATCAGATTTTTTTTGTGCAGGAATTAAACACATTTTTTACCGAATTATTAATTATTAATTATTAAATAATTCGCGCCTTGAAGCCTCCCCTTGGATAGGTAAAAAAAGAAATAATATTTCCTGATATTCAATTCCGTAACGGTTTTAACCAGAGGTAATTATCAATTATCAATTAATGAATGACTCCTAACTACCAGCAAAATCTTACAACTTAAATATGATTGCTATATGTACTTTAAACTTTACTCAAGAAAAGATTTCAGTGTTTAAATATTGCCATCTAACTTCCTACAGATATGAAGCTAATTGCTTATAGCTGAAGGCTGTTTTGCTAATGCAAAACTACGTTTTACATGTTCCGCAGGAAAACGCTGGGCGAAATGAATTAACAGTATTCCCTAGGGAATGCTTACCTTTTTTATCAGAAAAAAAATGCCAGCTTTTCGAGCTTGAATATCTGCAAAAAGTTAATATATTAAACTTGGAAAAATAAAGAAATAGTTCTGTCTTATAATTAATATTCTATACAATTTTTCCAGCTCCTAATTCCTAACTTCTGAACTGACTAATCAGACTTTTTATGAATTAACCAATTCTTCCTTTAACTTATAGTACATTTTGGCGTTGGTGATTTGAGGTATGATTTATTGTTGGGATAAGAGCGTGAACAAAAAACTTTCTCCCTCTACTATTCTTTCTTCTTCTTTCTTTCCTCCTGACTCCTGACTCCTGACTCCTAAATAATTAAGATTAGTATCATACACGCGCTTCACCAACGCCTACATTTTTAACAAGATAATTGCAGTACAAAAACAAGAGTTTAAGTTGTCAACCTATACATTATTTAGAGGAAAATGTAGGTTTTTCCTGGCACCTAATAACCCAGTTCTGACCATAGTAGACTAGCGGAATGCTGAATGCTTTTTGCGCAGCATTCCCCAGGAAATGCTTACTCCTAAATAGTATTCTCTTGACTTTCTATTAATTGTGAATTTTCTTCTATAGGATTAGGAATAGATTCACCGATCCGCTCGCGCCACCAAGCTAACAGTGTACTAGCAATAAAAATACTAGAGTAAGAACCTGCTATAAAACCAATAATTAAAGCTAATGCAAAATATTTTAGAGTTTCTCCACCAAATAGCAAAATGCCAACCAGTGGTAATAGAGTAGTTACAGTTGTATTAATTGACCTAGTTAAAGTTTGATTAACCGCATCGTCAACTATTTGATCTATTGATTCTCCAGGATAACGTTTAATTACTTCCCTAACTCGGTCATAAATTACTACTGTATCGTTAACGGAAAATCCAATAATAGTTAGTAGGGCAACTAAGAATAGACTATTTACTTCGACTCCAGCTATTAAACCGAGAATCGAGAAAATTCCTACCGTAACTAATATGTCATGGAATAAAGCAACAAAAGCAAATACGGCATAGTCCAACTGGAAGCGAAAAGTTAAATATATGGTAATACTCAAGAAAGCTACCAGTAAAGCTGATAGTCCAGAGGTAAAAATCTGTTTGCCTAAAGTAGGACCAACTGTATCAATTTGAGTGGAGTTCGGGTCAAATTTGCCAAATTTTTCAGTTAAAGCTGCGATTAATTTAGTCCTAGTATCTACATCTAGAGTTTTTGTCCGAATGTCAAGAGCTTGTTTCTCTTGTCCTACTACTTGAATACTACTGTTACCTAAATCTTGATTATTCGTTATTTGTCTAACTTCACTAACTTGAATAGCTTCTGTGCAATTATCAGGTATAGTGCAATCTAATTCTAGTTGTAACCGAGTACCGCCAATAAAGTCTAGACTTGGACGTAAAGGAGCGGCAATATCTGGCCGAGTCCAAGAAATGACCATAGCGATTAAACCACTTAGGATGATAGAACCAGAAATTGTCCACCAAAGCGATCGCTGTTTGATAACACTAATTTTCATTTTTTCTGAATCAACAAGATTTTGGGTATTAGGTTTTGAGTGAAATTATTTCAACTCTGGACAGAATAATTCTGGTTTACGAAATTGGGAAAATCCAATTGTCCAAAACATTAAGGTTCGACTACAAGTAACGGCAGTAAACATACTAATGGCTACACCAATTCCCAAGGTTAAGGCGAAACCTTTGACTAAACCAGTTCCTAGCCAGAATAGGGCAACACAAGCAATCAAAGTTGTGACATTACCATCTAAAATACTAGAAAAAGCTCGATAAAAGCCAGACTCTACGGAACGATATAAAGTTTTACCTGCTCGGAGTTCTTCTCTTGTCCGTTCAAAAATCAAAACATTGGCATCTACTGCCATCCCAATACTCAGGATAAAACCAGCTATTCCTGGCAGGGTTAAAGTAACACCAAGAATAGAAAAACTAGCAATGGTAAATAGAGCATAAATAACTAGAGCAACATCAGCAATAATTCCAGGCAGTCGATAATAAAGAACCATAAATATCAATACTAAAATTAGGCCACCAACTCCTGCATAGACACTACGCTGAATACTGTCTCGTCCTAGAGTAGCTCCCACAGTTCGATTTTCCACGATTTCTACTGACACAGGTAGGGCACCACCCCGGAGTTGTACTGCTAGCTCGTTTGCTTGTTGGGCCGTAAATCTACCTTGAATCACGGCATTGCCACCTGTAATACCTGTTTCTGCAAATTCGACACTGACTGTAGGGGCACTTAATAATTGGTTGTCTAGAAAAATACCAATACTTCTTCCTGTTCCTGCTAAATTTTTGGTCAGTTCAGCAAATTTGTTTCCTCCTTCTGAGGTGAAGTTAAGAACTACATTCCAATTGTCAGAACCTGGAGCTGCGGGTTCTGCTCTTGCATCTGTCAAATCTTGACCTTTAATAGTTGGTGCTTTGAATAGTTGAGCGATCGCTTGATTTGTTTTTTCTAGGGACTCTAAGTTTTTATCTATGGTCTCTTGGTCTTCACTATTTTTGAGTAATTCTTGCTCTACTAATAGTTGTCTTTGTATTTGATATTCAATTCCTAACTGTTGCTCTGTCCCTGCTAATTGTTCTCTGAAGTCCAGTTGAGCTGTTCCTCCTAAAACCCTTTCTGCTTGTTCTGGGTCATTTACTCCTGGTAGTTGGACCAAAATTTGCTCTTCTCCTAAAGATTGGACTACTGATTCTGATACACCTAAACCATTAACTCGATTTTCTACTATTGTTAGGACTCCTTCCATAACTCGTTCGTCAATGGTGGGAACTTCTGCTGAGGTTTGTAATTGAATTGTTAGTTGGGAGCCTCCTCTGAGATCTAGTCCTAAACGAATTGGTATTCGGCTCAATACTGTAATTGATGCGATAACTAGAACTAAGATTAAGGCTATATAAGAGTTTTGTCTACGCATAGCATATTTTAATAACTAAAAATTAAATTAAGTATTTCAACAACTATATATTATATGGTCGGCATGACTACCCTACCTAGGGTTTGCGCTCAAAAGTCTTTTTTAAGGAGTAGGGGAGTAGGGGAGCGGGGGAGTAATTTTTCGCCTACTTTCTTGCCCACAATTCTAACTTTTTGAGCTGCTTTATGCTCAAAAATAGGTACTTTTTCCCGACACAAAAATGCTACAATCTTTATATTTCAGTGCTTTTATATTTAATCAGCAAGCCCTACTTATAAAATTATCTAACAGAACAATTATGGCTATATTCTTCTCTCAAAGGAAATATTTTAGACCTTAATTAGGGTTTGCTAAAAAAGTATTTTGGTGAAGCTTAGGAGTCAGGATTCAGGATTCAGGATTCAGGAAAAATGGGGATTATAGAGAAAGTAGTAGTCAGAGTAGTCCCTTACTTTTTCTGTCCTAGTGATTCTTTAATTCTAACTTTTTGAACCTTTTAGAGTTAAAAGCTTGCCCTTTTTCCAGACCGTTCAAAGGTTAAAACCTTTAGCTGTCAATAGTTTTATATTTAATCAGCAAACCCTAATTATTTAATTAAATATTATTCATTTTTCAGTAATGATTTGTCCTTTGAATAGTTAGGCGATCGCTTAATTTTTTATTTCTATAGGAATCCTATTTTATTCGTGGCAAAAATCTTACTGTTTTTTTAGGAAACAGCTCATCTGGCAATAGGCAACAGGTGGGAGTTTAAACTTTTTTATTTACTTTTTAATTCCCCGCAACCTCTGGGCGTATTGCTATATATACTTTAAGTTTTGAGCTATAACCTTTTAATTTTCGCTCTGGTAAATTTGGTTTTTGTTTACCGAAAAATTAGGGGTTGCACATTAAAGAATGATAATAGGTTTTAAACTGTACATACATACATGAATAAAAGAATTATCTAACAATATCTACTTTTATAATTATCATTCCTAATTGTGCAACGCCAAAACTTAAGGTATAAACCCTCTGTATTCATTGATAAAAAAATCATGTTAGGCAATCCTCTTTTTTATAAGAATAGGTAATTATTAATTGTTAATTATTAATTCTTGAAATGGCTTACCCATTTTTATTGCCAAAACACTAAAGAGCATATTTCAGACAAATTAATACCAATTTCCTAAACTCAGGCTACAAATAATTTGACATCTTAGATTGCAAGTTTGATAGATACTTTTACAAGTTTTGTTTAAGTTTATGAAATTGGTATAAGTACAAGAAGCGAATAGTAAAAATCTTATCAAGCGGACATATTGACTGCTAAATCTGTACCTAACTGACAGTGATAAGTGCAGCGCTGAAGAATTACATTTTTGATTTTTTCTACATTATATTATTGCTAATTTGCAATTGTTTATAGTTATTGAATCAAATCCAATATACAAACACAAATACATTAATAATTTGATATCAATTTCCAATTGTTTTTGATAAATAAATTAATTAAATGATAAACTACAAATGTGCATAATAATCTATAGGAATCCTCCGCATATTCGTGGCAAAAATCTTACTGTTTTTTTAGGGAATAAAGAACAGGTGGGAGTTTCAACTTTTTAATTACCCGCAACCTATGCGCGGATTGCTATACTCAAATAAATTTAAGTGAGACAAATAGGAACCGGAATATTAATGTTTTGCCTATCTAAGAGACCGTTGATAAACAAAACTTTAAGCTTTTGTCGGGTGGGTTAGGCAGATATAGGAACCTAGTTTTTATTAATTTCAGGTGCGCCGTAACCCACCAAATAACAAAATTTTCCCCTGAATATTTACTTGATAAATGGTTTCTAATAAGTCCTAACTCCTGGTTCCTCAAGGCTCATTCAAATTTGATTAAACTTGCATTGCTACCATTTTTTGTACTGCTTCAACAATTTGCTCTGGCTGAACAATTGTTAATCTTTCTAGCGTACCATTATAAGGCGTAGGAATATCTTGTGAAGATAAACGCAGAACTGGAGCATCTAATTCATCAAATAATCTCTCATTAATTGAGGCAATTAACTCAGCAGCAATACCACCTGTTCTCATGCACTCTTCTACAATAATTACCCGATGAGTTTTTCTAATAGAAGTGCCAATAGTTTCAAAATCTAAGGGTTTGAGGGATATGAGGTCTATTACCTCTGGGTCATAACCCTGTTTTTCTAAAGTCTGGACAGCTTGAGTGACGTGGTGACGCATCCGGGAATAGGTCAAAATTGTTACATCTTTTCCTTTTCTGACCATTTCAGCTTTGTCTAAAGGTAACAAATATTCCTCTTCGGGCAAGTCTTCTTTGAGATTATAAAGAAGGACGTGTTCAAAAAATAAAACCGGATTATCATCACGAATAGCTGCTTTGAGTAAACCCTTGGCATTATAAGGGGTTGAGCAAGCTACTATTTTTAGACCAGGAACAGCTTGGAAATAAGCTTCTAATCTTTGGGAATGTTCCGCACCTAACTGACGACCAACACCACCAGGTCCACGAATGACTAATGGGATTTTGAAATTGCCACCAGAAGTGTAGCGCAACATTCCTGCATTATTGGAAATTTGGTTAAAGGCTAATAATAAAAAGCCCATATTCATGCCTTCAATGATGGGTCGTAGTCCCGTTAGAGCAGAACCTATGGCCATTCCTGTAAAGCTATTCTCTGCAATTGGGGTATCCAGGACACGCAGTTCACCATATTTGTTACACAGGTCTTTCGTAACTTTGTAGGAGCCTCCATAATGTCCTACATCTTCACCAAGAACATATACAGTTGGATCGGAGGCCATTTCCTCATCAATGGCTGCACGGAGAGCGTTAAATAATAAAGTTTGTACCATTTGGAAGGATTCTATAAGTTTTTGCTAACTTCTATCTCTAATCTATAGAGATTAGACAAGTGCAACATTTAACCTTATCAAATTTATTCATCACTGAACATCTTTGATAATAGTATGGCATTACCGTAATGGTAAAGGCTGTTGCCTGCAATGCTAATCCTTAGAGGACTAGCGCTTTATTACCTTTCTTCTCCTTTGATAACAGAAGAATTGTTTTCAGAAGGGTAGTGCTGGTACCCAAGCTAACTTCGCCTGGCAGCTAAAATATACCGAACTGTTTCCAAAAGGCACTGCTTTCTATATCGTACCAGATTTAGGACTATTTTTGAGATTTTGAACGCTTCCTGCAGAATGCTACGCAAACAAAAATCAAGGAAATGGATAGGTTTAAAAAGGTTTTTGGTTAATAGTTGCCTCTCGTTTACTGGGCTAAGTGCTAATATAAATGGTTTAGTCTGAGCAGTTTTTTATTGAATTTTATAGCGCTAGGGAATAGGGAATAGGGAGTAGGGAATAGGGAACAGTAGACTCTTAAAGGATTGCAGGATTTATAAATGTCAAGAGTCAATTAACGTAGTGCTATATCCTTTTTAAGTGCAGATTTATTGTTCGTTAAATCAAAATTGTGTCAAAATTATTTTAGTATAACATAGTTTGTCATAATAACGCAATATCTTACTTAATCATGTTTTAGTTCTTATATTTTGATATTTTGGTTGTACTTATAAGTAATTATTTAGGAGTCAGATTTTATGCGTAGTTTTAGTTGATGTTGAATGTTATAAATTTTTTTATATATAAAATCACAGATTACTATATCACTAATTTTGCTGAATAAAATTATTCAGACAAACTAAATTTTTCTTGAATAATTTATCGATTTAATTGACTTTAATTTAAACTAACAAAAAAAGAGGCTGCCAGTGGAAAATTCTCTTGATGATTTGTGGGAACAAGTATTAGAAAGACTAAAATTACAGTTAAGTCAACCTACTTTTGAAACATGGATCAAAACAGCCAATGCCGAACAACTAAAAAATAATTGTTTAGTAATTCGGACTCCTAACCCTTTTGCTGGAAATTGGTTACAAAAATACTATATTAAAACTATTGCTGATGTGGTACATGATATTCTCGGTTATCCAGTAGAAATTTACTTAACTACTACTACGGGAGAATATGATAATCAAACTAATTCCGCACTTATCTGGCCTGAAAATAAGGTTGACGATTTTCCAGAAAATTTTTCTAGTCAAAAGCCTAAACCAGCAAATCTTAATCCGAAATATATGTTTTCTCGGTTTGTTGTAGGTCCGAATAATCGGATGGCTCATGCCGCTTCTTTAGCAGTAGCAGAATCTCCAGGAAGAGAGTTTAATCCTTTGTTTTTATGCGGTGGAGTAGGTTTAGGAAAAACTCATTTAATGCAAGCTATAGGTCATTATCGTTTGGATATTTTTGCTGATTCTCAAATATTTTATGTTTCTACAGAAAAATTTACTAATGATTTAATTGCTGCTATTCGTAAAGATAGTCTGCAAAGTTTTAGAGATCATTATCGAGCTGCGGATGTTTTGTTAGTTGATGATATTCAATTTATTGAAGGTAAAGAATATACTCAGGAGGAATTTTTTCATACTTTTAATACTTTGCATGAAGCTGGTAAACAAGTTGTCTTAGCTTCTGATAGACCTCCAAATCAAATTCCTAGTTTACAAGAGCGTCTTTGTTCTAGGTTTTCTATGGGATTAATTGCAGATATTCAAGCTCCTGATTTAGAAACTAGGATGGCAATTTTACTGAAAAAATCTGAGTATGAAAAAGTCGTTTTATCTAGGGATGTAATTGAGTATATTGCAACTAGATATCCGACAAATATTCGAGAGTTAGAAGGTGCTTTGACTAGGGTTGTTACTTATATTTCTATTTCTGGTTTGCCGATGACTGTGGAGAATATTGCTCCTATTTTAAATCCACAAACTGAAAAATTAGAGGCTTCACCAGAGGCAGTTATTAAGGTTGTTTCGGATAATTTTAATGTCTCTGTTGAAGATTTAAAAGGTAGTTCTAGAAAGCGAGAAATTAGTTTGGCAAGACAAATTGGAATGTATTTGATGCGCCAACATACTGATTTAAGTTTGCCAAAAATTGGAGAGGTTTTTGGCGGAAAAGACCACACAACTGTTTTGTATAGTTGTGACAAAATTAGTCAGTTACAAGGTAGTGACTTAAATTTAGCTCAAACAATTCGACAGTTGAGCGATAGAATTAATTTTTCTAGAAGCAAGGGAGTAGAGAGTGGGGAGTAGAAAGTAGGGGGAAAGAATTAATAATTTATGGCTTGGGATTAATTTGATTTTTAATTTTGGAGAGGTCTATTAATTAGTATAGCAATTCCCATATTGGTGAGGTACGCTCATTCCTTTGTTTTGGGAGTAGGGAGTAGGGGGAATAGGGGAATGGGGAATAATAGCAAATCAGAAAAACAACTGTACCTCACCCTTCTGGAAAAACGCTATATAACCAATGTCGGGACATTCCATGGAACGTCCCTACAGGATTATCATTAATTACTCAAAAATAGATTTTTCCACAGGTTTTCCACAAGCTATTTATTGGTGAAATGATTGATATAGTAAAGATTTTTTAGAGTTTTCCACATTTTCCACAGATATTAACTTGAGATTTTATTACAGATATTTTTTCTGTTTAGAGGTAATGCTAGGATTTCAGTTCGAGGTAAGTTTTGTTCAAAAAACTTCCAGTTCATCATATAAATAACTAAAATCCAATGAAGTTAACTTGTACTCAGAGTGACTTAAGTAGTAACCTTTCTCTAGTTAGTCGTGCGGTTCCCTCTCGACCTAATCATCCTGTATTAGCAAATGTTTTATTAACCGCAGATGTAGAAAATCAACGTTTAGAATTAACAGGTTTTGACTTAGGTTTAGGTATTCGTTCGAGTTTTCCAGCAGTTGTAGAAACTGGTGGAAGTTTTACTTTACCTGCCAAATTATTTAACGATATTGTTTCTAGACTACCAGACGGTAATATTACTATTGATGATGATGAGGGAGAAGCTGTTGCTACTCTAACTTCTACATCTGGACGTTATCAAGTCCGAGGTATGGGAGGGGAGGAATATCCAGAGTTACCAAATGTGGAAGATGGGGAAGTAGTAAATTTACCACCAGAAGCTTTGATTAGTGGTTTGAAAGGTACTCTATTTGCTACCAGTCCTGATGAAACCAAACAAGTATTGACGGGAGTAAACTTAAAAGTACAACCAGATGGTTTGGTATTTGCTGCGACTGATGGTCATCGTTTGGCAATCGTGGAGACTGAAAGTGTAAAACCGGAGGATGAGGAAGAAACAGAGGAAATTGAAGAAATTCCAGAGTTTGAAGCAACAATTCCAGCGAAAGCTTTAAGGGAGATTGAAAGGATGATTGGGATGGGTAAATCTGGTGCTTCTGTGGCGTTGAAATTTGATGAAAGTCAGGTAATTTTTGAGTTGGGAGAACAACGTTTGACTAGCCGAAAATTGGAAGGTCAATATCCAGCTTATCGTCAATTATTGCCTAACAAATTTACTAATCAAATCAATGTAGATAGAAAACAATTTTTAGGAGCGGTGGAAAGAATTGCTGTTTTAGCTGACCAGAAAAATAACATTTTAAAGTGTACTATTGATAGTGTTAATCAGGAGATTTCTTTATCTGTAGATGCTCAAGATGTGGGAAGTGGTAAAGAGTCTATGGCAGCACAAATTTCTAGTGATGAACCAGAAGAAATTGCTTTTAATGTTAAGTATTTGATTGAGGGATTAAAGGCTATTCCTTCAGCTTCGGAAATTTCTATTCAGTTAAATAC
>JBFRWR010000347.1:0-12645 GCA_051439685.1 Trichodesmium sp. | reverse complement strand
CATAACTGACTAGAGACTTATGAGAAATTTCTCATTCTCAGAAAAGTCAATCTCAGCCTTCTCAAAAATCTGGTAAATCTCCAAAATTTACCTTCAGCAAAATCAAATAGTCAATCAGATTTGATGTCTGAGAAAGTCTCTGCTGTTTAGTCTTAATTCTCATAACTGACTAGAGACTTATGAGAAATTTCTCATTCTCAGAAAAGTCAATCTCAGCCTTCTCAAAAATCGAAATTTATCAGAATGTCTAATCCGAAATCTGAATTTATGCCAAGTAGTATATTCTGAAATAAATTTTAGATAATACCATGTTAAAAAAATTAGGCTGAAGATGCCAAAATCTAAAATTATCGAGCACCAAGCACCACAAATTCTTAATCAATGATATAACACTAAAAAACAAAATTTTATAAGAATGACCATTAATGATTCAATATCTAGAGATAAAATTTTCAAATTTTAGATTTTTTAATCTTTAACCTGAGCAAGCGATCGCTATCCCATTCAACTAATAACTAATTTTTACCTCTTTTAAAAAAAATAATTATGTATTCAAACATTCCTAATAGTTGGTTTCGTGTTGCGAGAAGTGAAGAATTATCTACTAAAGGAGTTATACCACTTCATTTCTTTGGCAAAGACTTTGTACTATTTCGTACAGAAGATGGTCAACCTCATATTCTTGACGCCCACTGTCCCCACTTGGGCGCTCATCTTGGTTATGGAGGTAGGATAGAAAATCAAACCCTGAGATGTCCTTACCATGGTTGGTTGTGGGACACAAATGGAGAGTGTGCTGCTATTCCTTATCCCGATAAAGCCAAGCCAAAAGCCAAAATCCAGAAATGGCCTGTAGTTGAAATCAATGGTCTGATAATGATGTATTATCATCATCAAGGAAAATTACCAGACTGGGAAATACCGCAAATACCAGAACTAATTTCTCAAGAATGGACTCCGCTACGTTTAGTCCGTCAGTGGAAGGTACGCACTACCCTGCAAGATTATATGGATAACAGTGTAGATGTTTCTCACTTATATAATTTGCATAGTCGTACTTTTAAAATAGCTCATAGTCATGGTGTACAAATTGACGGACCAATTTTAACTCATCGAATGTCTCAAAAATATAATTTATCTTCTTTAGCAGCAGGAAAATTAGTATTAGAAGATGGCTCAGTTACTACTATTTATTACGGACCTGCTTATGATGTGAGTTTTTACTGGACGGAAGGAAAATTAAAACTAGGTTTATTGACTATTTTTACAGGAACACCAATAGATAATGAACATCTTGATATTGCTATATTTTATAGTGTCAAAAAAGTTCTACCTTTTCCTGTGAGTTTGATTTTAAATAGGATGTTAAAACAAGATGTTTTAGAAACTTTTGAACAAGATGTGAGTATTTTAGAGAATAAAACTAATATTAATAATCCACCTTTATATCAAGATGATGGTCCGGTGCGTCAGTCTCGAAGTTGGGCGAGTCAATTCTACTCTTGAAGAAGGAGTCAGGAGTCAGGAGTCAGGAGTCAGTTCTCAAAAATTGCATGGGGATTCTCACCCCAAACAATTTTGAGTGTCGTGTAGACGGTGGGGTATTAAACCCATAAGGGAAATGATAAAATTCTTGGATATCGGATATTTCATTTCAATTGGTATCACAGGCGATATTTGACAATTTTTAATGAATTAATCAGTTAATATACTTTAGGAAAATGGAGATTAATTTGTAGATAACTCATCCCAAATATCATTAAGAAAAGATACTTATTTTATCTTTAATCACTATTTTTTTTAATAACAATGTTCTAATTTTGTAAATATCTACTTAACTAATCAAAATTAGTATTACAGCAATTTATAATATAGAAAGTTTTGTATTACTAAGGCAGGTTTGGCATAAAAAAACTTTATTAGATATGTTTATTTAATATCAAATCAGTTGGCTTCTGAGTCATATATCTATGGTCAGTCATGGTCAAAACTTGCGGTTTGTAGGGGTTTGGTCTCCAAACCCCTACAGAGGGCGAATTGTATCGATCAAATGCGGACATGATATAACTCATAAAAAGAGCCTGTATATTTGATACAAGCTCTTACAAAAACCCTATAAACATTCTCTAAATTTATAGAGAAATTTGTCTAATTATTGACTCTGGAAAAATAATATTTAGCTATAATTTTCCCAAAAATAACTATTTAATCTCTACCTTAGCTCCCGCTTCTTCCAACTGTTTCTTGATATCTTCAGCAGCTTCCTTCGCAATACCTTCTTTTAATGGCTTAGGTACAGACTCTACTAAATCTTTTGCTTCTTTCAGACCCAAACCTGTAATGTTACGAACCACTTTCAGAACAGCAATTTTCTTATCTGATGGAAACTCTGTCAGAATAGCATCAAATTCTGTTTTCTCTTCCTCTGGTTCCGCTGCTGCAGCTCCTCCTGCAACACCAGGCATTCCCATAGGCATCATCATACCACCAGCAGGAGCTGCGGCACTAACACCAAAAGTTTCTTCAATTTGCGTTACTAATTCAGATGCTTCTAATAGAGATAAAGACTTAAGTAGTTCCAGAATTTCGTCAGTTTTTGCAGACATTATTAATCTCCTATTTGTTGTTGATTTACAGTTAGTTTGTTTGTGAGAAATTTGACTTTTTTAGTACCTTGATAATTGTTAGATTACTATAATTATTTTAGTAAAAAATTAGTAATAAAACTGATAGGATATAAGCCAAAAATTCATCCTTTAATTTTAGGCGGCATCGCCCTGTTGCTCTTTCTCAGAAATTGCTTTAATAGCTCTATTGACAGAAGCCGGAACCTCATTAATACCAGTAGCAAGTTGAGTAGGTACAGCATTTAGACCAATAGCTACCTTGCTAGCTACACTGTTAATAGCACCAGCAATTTGCGCAAGTAACTCTTCCTTAGATGGCAGATCGGCGATCGCTTTAACCTGATCCTGGGTGAGCAGTCGCCCTTCCATCACGCCACCCTTAAATTCTGTTTTTTTGGTGGCTTTTTGGAAATCTTGGTATGCCTTAATTGCACCACCAAGGTCATCTTTGAGAAACAGAAAAGCATTAGAACCGGAAAGCAACTGTTCCATAGGTTGCCAGTTGCTATCTTCTCTAACAGCAATTCCCATCAAAGTATTTTTAGCAACTGAACAAGCACTACCTGTCGGTATTAACCGCCGACGTAAGTCTGTAATTTCTGCAACAGATAGTCCCTGATAGTCAATCACCAGAGTTATCTGGCTTTCACTCAAGCTTTGCTTGATGTCGGCCAACATCTCTTCTTTTTGTTGTCTAGTTTTGCCCATATTTATCACCTCCTTGACACAACAAAAGCCCCAGCGGACTCTCATCTCTGCCAGGGCTAAGAATTATTCAATCAAATAAACTAATTTGTTCAGAGTTTTGGAGAAAACTCTGTAATTATGTCCTTGAATATTTTATTCTTAAGCCTCGGCAGGAAATTAAGCTATTAGCACCTACTGTCTTCAGCTATTTGATTTTTTTTGAGCTTCAAAAATTAGAATTAATTTTAGATTAACCTAGATTAAGCTACCTCTGCTAATTTTAAATCTCGCAAGGTACTAACTTCAACTTCAATTGATGGCCCCATTGTTGCTGATACAAATACACTACGCCAGTAACGACCTTTTGCACCAGAAGGGCGGTTACGATCAATACACTCTTGTAGAGCTTTTAAATTTGTTAGCAAATCTTCTGCTGAAAAAGTAGCTTTACCAAACATAACATGAACAATACCTGTTCGGTCGGCTCTAAATTCTAACTTACCAGCTTTAAATTCGTCAATAGCCTGTGCCAAGTCAAAAGTTACAGTACCGCCCTTAGGAGATGGCATTAAACCTCTAGGGCCTAATAAACGTCCTAGTTTAGCTACTTGAGGCATCACATCAGGTGTAGCGATTAACGTATCAAAATCCATCATGCCCTTGCTAATGTCTTCAATTAACTCCTCTGAACCAGCTAAGTCGGCCCCGGCGTTCAAAGCTTCGTTAACTTTTTCACCTTTAGCAATTACTGCAATTCTAACTGTTTGACCAGTTCCTTTAGGCAAAACTACAGTAGTTCTTAGTTGTTGATCGGTATATTTAGGATCGATCCCTAAGCGAATATGAGCTTCTGCTGCTTCTGCAAATTTTGCTGTAGCTGTTTCTTTTAAAAGTTGAAGTGCCTCTTGTGGTTCGTAAGGTCGCTCTTCTACTTTTTTTCTCAGCTCTTGTAATCTACGAGAGACTTTTTTTGGCATTTAATCCTCCTGGGGTGCTTAACGAAGTTCTACTTCTCCCCCTATATTTTTTACTTTCAGGTTTGTATTCTAATTAGAAATTAGTTAATTCTCTGAAATAGACCTCTGGAAAAAGTTTTAATTAAATCAATTCAAGAACTGAAATTCTTGATTTGATCCTCCTATTCCCTATTGCCTATTCCCTATTCCTTGACTTCTCCAAGAAATCTCATCAATCAGAAATCGTAATACCCATATTCCTTGCTGTACCTGCCACAATTTTCATTGCAGCTTCAATGTCATTAGCATTGAGGTCTGGCATTTTAGTTTGGGCAATCTCTTGGAGTTGAGCTTGTGTAATCGAACCTACCTTATTACGGTTTGCTTCGCTTGAACCTTTGTCCACTCCTGCTGCTTTTTTAATTAAAACTGATGCAGGCGGAGTCTTAAGAACAAAGGTAAAACTACGATCTTCATAGACTGATATTTCTACTGGTACTACTGTACCAGCTTGGTCTGCTGTTTTGGCGTTATACTCTTTGCAAAACGCCATAATATTCACACCATGCTGACCCAAAGCTGGACCGATAGGCGGAGAAGGATTAGCTTTCCCCGCCGTAATAGCCAATTTGATCAGTGCAACAACTTTTTTTGCCATTAGTTATGCTTTTCTACCTGATTAAACTCTAATTCTACAGGCGTCTCCCTGCCAAAAATGGACAGCAACGCCTTCAGTTTACTTCTTTCTGGACTTACTTCAATCACATCACCTTCAAAGTCTTTAAATGGCCCTGAAAGCACTGTAATATGATCTCCTTCTGCCACTGTGACTTTTACTATCGGCTCTTGTTCCTGAGCTCGTCTGAAAATCCTTTCTACTTCTGAAGCACTCAGAGGTAGTGGTTTAACATGACCACGCCCCCTGCCGTAGCGACGCTTTTGTTCAGCCCCTACAAAGTTAATCACATTTGGGGTACTTTTGACAACTTGCCATGCTTCGTCATCAATCGTCCATTGTTTTTGTTCCTCACTCCAATTTAGCTTCATTTGTACTAATACATAGCCAGGAAAAACTTTTTCTTCGCTATGTTGACGACTACCGTCTTTACGAAGCTTAATTGCAGGTGTATGAGGTATTTCTATTTTAAATATTTTATCTGTAACATCTAGAGTTTGAATGCGCTGAGTCAAATTAGCTTTAACCCGCTTTTCACAACCAGAGGCCACCTGTACTGCGTACCATCGCAATTCACCTTTGGCAAACTCTTTAGTTTTTTCTTCAGCTTGGTCTGTTGTGTCTTGTGTTTCTTCTGAAGATAATCTCATCCAAACACCACCCCTGCTGCCCAACTAAATAACTCATCTACTAGGTAAATGATTGTTGCTGAGAGGATAACCATCAAAAGCACGGCCACAGACTCACTGATTAACTGTTCTCTGCTTGGCCATACTACTTTATCTAATTCCCCTTTTGTTTCTTGAAAAAAAGTTACAGGACTAAAACCTTCTTTGTTTTCTTGTAATTTAGCTTCCTCTTTTTTTGCCACAATAATTTATCTCCCCCTAAGTTTTGGGATTTTTAATCTTGTCTTTACATCATGAAACAATTAGGATATCTTAAATAGTTCTTTATTTGATCAATCCTGATTGACTTAATAAAAGGTTATGTGATACTCTGACTGGTTAAAGTTTTTCAGATTCTAGACTTTAGTTTAATTAGCTAGAGAAGATTTCTAGAGAACTTTAGCCCCTAGCTAAATTTGTCAGCCATGATATCTTCCTTGGATAATTACCGAATAATTAATAATTAATAATTATTCAGCTTTATTAGCATACCCTTGGCTGTGTCGCGATCTGTCGCTCTACAAGGGGAAAATAAAGAAATAATATTTCCTTATATTCAATTCCGTAACGGTTTTAACCAGAGGTAATTATCAATTATCCATTATCCATTAATGAAATATTCTCCGGCCTGAAGACACGGAAATTTTCGATAAGCAATAGCTCTTGAATGAGTTAAGTTTGTTAGTTTTACATACCCACAACTTGGATAACATCGAGTAGTGCTAGGCATGAATAATTTAATACTATAGCATATCTTCTACTACATATATTTAACCCTAGATGATTCGGGGGTTGAAGTTTTTGAGGCTGTTTCTACTCTATCAGCCTGAGTATGCCTTAAAAGTATTGTTAATCCATTTAACGCGCCCTGAAGGACTCGAACCCTCGACATCAGGTTTTGGAGACCTGCGTTCTACCAACTGAACTAAGAGCGCATAGTTGAGGTCTTAGATTAATCTTAATGACCTCTACCCGAATTAGTATAACATAACTTTTGCTCAACTTCCAGATAATCTCAAAGATTATTTTATAGAGTTTGATGTCCTACTACCTAAAAGACTATGAATTAGAGAGATATTGATAATTTCCAATGATTCAAAATTTTCCCTCTGAAGATTAAGATAAAGGACGATCAAATCTTTGCTTAACACGAGTGGCCTTACCAACACGGTCTCTCAAGTAGTAAAGTTTAGCTCGACGAACCTTACCACGACGGATTAATTTAATACTGGCAATTCTAGGAGAATAAAGCAAAAATACCCTTTCTACTCCTACACCCTGAAAAACACGGCGGACTGTAATAGTTTTATTAATTCCTCCATTTCGGATAGAAATAATAGTACCTTCATAAGGCTGGACCCGTTCTTTTCCTCCCTCTATAATTCTGACTCCGACTTTCACCGTGTCACCTACATAAAGTTGTGGAATTTTACTTTTCGAGCTTTCTTTGACCTTCTCTATTTCTGCTGCTTCAATGGAAGAAATTATTTCTTGGGCTTTCATCATATTCTTTAAAACTCACAATCTACAATTATATATTAGTAATTATGACCATCGCAACAACTCAACAGTCAAATTTTTAAAATTATACCTGATTTAAGATTGATATATTTTTTGGTAAAGTCCCCACCACAAATATGTCCCAAAAATCATGGACAACTTCAGTCAAAAAAGGGACATAATTAATGCAAATACACATCTGCTACTTATAGAAGTTATTGAGAGCTACACTCTGCTTAAGCGTTGCAAAGTAAATAGGGCTGGCTGATTAAATTTAAAAGTCTTTATCTATAGAACCCCTAAGTGTATCTGCTCAAAGGTGAGGATTAGGAGACAGGAGACAGGAGACAGGAGGCGCGGAGGCGCGGAGGCGCGGAGTCAGAATTTCCATAAATATAATAGGGAAAGAAAGTATAAAAATAGCCCCATCTCTCCATCTCCCCATCTCTCCATCTCCCCATTTCTCCATCTCTCCATTTCTCCATCTCTCCATCTCCCCATCTCCCCATCTCTCCATTTCTCCCCACTCCCCTACTCCCCTACTCTCAATCTATAATTTTAAATAGATCCCAAATGGCTTCTATAAAGGTTATAGCCTTTTTCAAACCGGAAAAAGTGTAACTTTGTCCAGCTAAAACTACCAGAAAGTCAGGATTGTAGGCAGACCAAGGTTAGAAAATCGAGGAACAATTATTTCTTTGATGTTCTCTAGTGTCCCCACACTTCCCACACTCTGATTTTTTCAGCAACTCCTAACTACTCCCTACTCCCTACTCCCTATTCCCTACCTCAACCAAAAGACTTCCATCAGCAAACCCTAAATAACAGTGATAAGCTGTGGACAGAAGAGTACCAACACTTCTAGGATGAAGCAAGAAATTATTTCTCAGCTCAGGTTAGCAAAGATGGAACGGAAAATGGATACTCAACCCTCAAATCAAGGAGCCGAAACTCCCAAATCCGCAGAAGAAGTCCTACAATTAGTTATTCAAGACTTGAATAGCTTTCGTCAAAATGTAACGAATCAGTTAGGCCAAGATGTAAACAGATTAAGAGTAGAGAAACAACAGCTTAATGAGGATGTAAATAGATTACGAAAACAATATGAACATTTACAATCTCAACAACTAGAATCTTTATCTCAGCGACAAATAGCCCAACAACAATTATGGCTTAAACAACTAGCTCAAGTTCTAGCGAATAACTTACAACAACAGTTAGGCCAGAAAATTAGAGAGTTAAGGGAAAATTTTGACTCATCAGGGCCACAACAACCTGGTTTTCCTGGAGAAGACTTATCTATGATTAATTCTCAAGATAACTATTATGAATCTGCTAATGAATTGGGATATTCCTTATCAGCTATCTTGAGTAGGACATTTGATACCTTAAAACATGAGTTGGATAGTTATGAAAGTGACCTCTCTGTGCAACTAAATAATATGCGCAATATGGAACAACAGAGTGAGGTAATTCTAGAAACTTTACTAACTCGTCTTCAGGTACAACTAGAAAATAGTCCAGTTTCGTCGGCAACTTATGAAAATTCTCAGTCTACTTCCAGAAATTCAACTAATACTAATTCTTTAAAGACATCTAGACAAAATCAAGCGACTGAAAAACCACCTATATCTCAGCCAGAATCTACTACTAAGCGCAAAAAATCTACTTCTCAATTTCAAGTAGGCTTAATTTTAGCTTTACTATCAGCAGGATTTCTATCTTTATTTAATGTTTGTATTAAAGTTATTTTCAACACATCTCCAGAATCTGTTACAACTTTAAACTCTCCAGTTGCAGGATTAATTGATCCTACTGTTGGTAATTCTCTATTAATTTTATTACTACGACTAATAGTAGTAATGTTATTAATGCCAATAGTAGTCACATTTCTTTATCCTCCAGTTTGGAGTGATATAGAACATTTCATTAAATCCAAAGATTTTTCATTATGGTGGAAAGTAATTGGTAGCACTTTTTTCTTGTTCTTATCTCAGGTATTAATATATATTTCTATTGGTAATATACCTACCGGAATTGCCATTACAATTTTCTTTATTTATCCGATTATTACTGTTTTAGCATCTTGGGGATTATTTGGCGATCGCCCTTCTTTGGTTAGGATATTTGCGATGATTATTATTGGTTTAGGAGCAATTTTAGTTCTTCCTAGTGGAGCTGGTAATTATCAACAGGGAGTCTTAGCTGGAATAGGTGCTGGGGTTACTTTTTCTGGATATGTTTTACTAACACAAATTTCAGCGGGAAAGCTTCATCCTGTTCCGTTTAGTTTAGTTAACTTTGCTGGAATTTTTGTATTTTCTGGTTTAGGTTTGATGATGCCTTTACCTATTCAATGGTCTATTAATATTGATCCTAGTGCTTGGTCTGGATTAATTATTAGTGGTATTATTTTGGGAATTTTTACACTTGCTAGTTATGTATTAAATAGTTTTGCTATGAGATTTGCAGGAGCAGCAAGAGTATCTATTATTAATACTTTTGGTCCAGCTTTAACTGCTTTACTTGCCTTTTTTACTATTGGAGAAGTATTAGGAGTAAAACAGGTTTTTGGCATAATATTGGTAATTATTGGTGTTGCTGGAATGAGTTTTGAAAGAATGTTTGCAGCTAAACAAAAAACAAATTAAATATATTAGATAAATTTTTCAAACATTTGATTTTTTAACTAAAGTTCTAACTATAAATTTATCAGTAGTTAGAACTTTAATTTTTGAGGAAATAGATAATAGGGAGGAATAAATACTTGATAATTATTTGTGAGTTAAAAATATTGGCATATATCTACAATAGACTTATTGCAAAATTTTTAATTAAATTAATTAAAGAGATAAAATCAACAATTTTTACCCCCTATTCCCTATTCCCTGACTTCTGCAATAAGTTTAATCAGTTATGAAAAAAACTGTAGGGGTTTGGTCTCCAAACCCAAGCACTAAGGGATTTGGAGACCAAACCCCTACGATAAAAAAGTTACATACGGCGTTAGAGACAATTTTTATCATAAATTATTAATTATCCATTATCAATTATCCATTATTAATTATTCCATGTACGGTTTCCACGAACTAGCACTCGTTGGTGTAGAGTGCTAAATTTTTATTTGGAAGCAATAGGAGAAAGTATATGGCCAAAATTGTAGAATTTGATGATAAATCCAGACGCGCTCTAGAACGTGGAATTAATTCCCTAGCCGATGCAGTCCGCATTACTATGGGTCCAAAGGGTAGAAATGTATTATTAGAGAAAAAATTTGGCGCTCCCCAGATTGTTAATGATGGGATTACCGTAGCGAAAGATATTGAATTAGAAGACCCTTTAGAAAATACTGGAGCTAGATTAATTCAAGAAGTAGCATCTAAAACTAAAGATATTGCAGGAGATGGCACAACTACTGCTACAGTTTTAGCTCAATCTATGATCAAAGAAGGTCTCAAAAACGTAACTGCTGGTGCAAACCCAGTAGCAGTGCGTAAAGGGATTGAGAAAACTGTTAACTATCTAGTTAAAGAAATTGAAGCAGTTGCCAAACCAGTAGAAGGAGGAGCGATCGCTCAAGTCGCCACAGTCTCCGCAGGTGGTGATGCAGAAGTTGGACAAATGATTGCCGAAGCAATGGAAAAAGTCACCAAAGATGGAGTCATTACTGTTGAAGAATCTAAATCTCTCTCCACAGATTTAGAAGTTGTGGAAGGAATGCAAATTGACCGTGGTTATCTTTCCCCTTATTTTGTTACTGACCAAGAACGGTTGGTAGTCGAATTTGAAAATGCTCGCATCTTAATCACTGATAAAAAAATCTCTTCTATTCAAGATTTAGTACCCGTACTTGAAAAAGTAGCTCGTGCTGGTCAATCTCTGTTAATCATTTCTGAGGATATTGAAGGAGAAGCTTTAGCTACTTTAGTCGTAAATAAAGCAAGAGGTGTACTAAATGTTGCCGCTATCAAAGCTCCTGGTTTTGGCGATCGCCGTAAAGCAATGCTTCAAGATATTGCTATTCTCACAGGTGGTCAACTCATCTCAGAAGAAGTTGGTCTGAGTCTAGAAATGGCAGACCTAGATATGATGGGAGTTGGTCGCAAAATTACTATTAACAAAGACAACACCACTATTGTTGCTGGTGGAGAAACAACAGCAGAAGTGCAAAAGCGAATTGGTCAAATTCGCAAACAACTTGCAGAGACAGACTCTGACTATGACAAAGAAAAATTACAAGAGCGGATCGCTAAATTAGCTGGTGGAGTAGCAGTGATTAAAGTTGGTGCTGCCACAGAAACCGAACTCAAAGACCGGAAGTTACGCATTGAAGATGCTTTGAATGCAACAAAAGCTGCTGTAGAAGAAGGTATCGTACCTGGTGGTGGTACTACTTTAATTCACTTGTCAACTAAAATTGATGAGATGATAGGTAGCTTAACCGAAGAAGAAAAAATTGGTGCCGATATTGTCAAGCGTGCCTTAGAAGCACCTTTGCGTCAAATTGCTAATAATTCTGGAGCTGAAGGTTCAGTCGTTGTAGAAAAAGTACGTTCTACTGAATTTAATGTTGGTTATAATGCGATAACTGGCGAATATGAAGATTTGATTACTGCTGGTATTCTTGACCCCGCAATGGTTGTACGTTCCGCGTTACAAAATGCTGGCTCTATCGCTGGTATGGTATTAACTACTGAAGCTGTCGTCGTTGAAAAGCCTGAGAAGAAAGCTGCTATGCCTGATATGGACGGTGGCATGGGCGGCATGGGCGGCATGGGTGGCATGGGTGGCATGGGTGGCATGGGAATGCCTGGCATGGGAATGATGTAATTTTTGCCTAGCCACATAGCGCGTAGCGCAAGTCAAAAGTAATTTTTCAGGACTTACGCAAACACACCATCTCTTGTAGGGGTTAACGGCCGTTAACCCCTACAAATGCTTTATAATTTTGTATCTTGTAGGGACGTTGCATGCAACGTCCCTACATTTCTTCTCTTCAAATTAACAATAACTTAGCCAAATAATTTTACATAAAATTTATTTTTTTCTGGAGATAGTCTGGTCAAAAGTAGGAAAACTTATCTAAATCTATCTTAATATTAAATTTACTTAAATTAATTTATTGCAATATTTGCTGGCAAAAGTCACATTGATATTATATTTAGGAACTTACACATTGAAGATTTTGTCTATAAATTGTATCTATTATATTTGCATTATAAAATTACCAATTCCCGAAGTATGGCATTATATAGAATCCCGATAATTACTATAGCTTGCGTCATTGCGACTGGAACGGAGCCTCTGAGATTGGTTCCTATCGTCGCAATGACCACTTTTCAACCGGATTTTATATTGCTGTAGTCAGGAAAAAAATTACATTTATTAATAATATTGACCATGAACCTTTTAACCCCCAATAAAAAGTCCACAATTATCAACAATACCACAAATATTTATCCACTTGGTAGGGGAATGTTAGTAATAATTGACCCTCGGATAGAAAATTATCAGATGTTAGCATCGGGGGT
>JBFRWR010000346.1:0-9312 GCA_051439685.1 Trichodesmium sp. | reverse complement strand
CTCCGCTTTCCAGACATCTGAGTTGATGCACAATTATCTAGGCTGATAGCTGAATACTAAAAGCTGATAGCTAGTTAAAAAAAAGCCAATGCCAAAACAACCATCATTAAATAGTAGTCAACAATTTATATCTCTAGAAGTGAGTAAGACTTTGGAGGTTATACTATCTACCCGTGAACTGGATGAAGTAATTACATTAGACTACAGAACAATCCTACAAATCCCAGGTATGCCAACTGTAGTTGCAGGAGTGTTTCAGTGGCAAGGTGAAATTCTCTGGTTGGTCGATCTTGCTTATTTGATGGGTTTTGAACCTTTGCTATCTACTGGATACTATCAGCAAAAATTTCGGGTAGTTAAAGTAAAATTTCGAGATAGTTATCTGGGTATTTTAGTGCAAAAAGTAGGTAACTTGCTTGATGTTGAAGGCAAAGAGATTACTGGGACAAAAAAACACGAAACAAATTCACTTGTTGAAAAATTTATTCAGGGAACTTGCAGGAATTCAGCAGAAGAAAAAAAGATGATTTTAGATATTGAAGCAATCATCGAATACATAAATGAATTGAGAATTCAGAATTGAGAATTCAGAAGTTGTTTTGGCAATGAATTTATAGGAATATAAAATCACATCTACAGAAAAAACTGTAGGGGTTTAGTCTCCCAACCCAAGCGCCAAAGGATTGAATGAATTGAAAATTGAGAATTGAGAATTCAGAAGTTGTTTTGGCAATGAATTTATCGCAATATGAAATGACAAATGAATTGAGAATTGAAAATTGAAAATTGAGAATTCAGAAGTTGTTTTTGCCATGAATTTATCGCAATATGAAATGACATCTAATGAATTGAGAATTCAGAATTGAGAATTCAGAAGTTTTTTTTGCTATTAATTTATCGCAAAAGGATACAAATCTCCTTCTTCAGAACGAAAAAAAATCAAAAACATCTTCCTTATTTCAAGCCTCTGGCAATAGCTGCGAGGTACTGATAAATGATAACTGATAACTGATAACTGAAATGACACAGACACGCTTTAGAAAAACAAACCAACCAGACAATAGAGTGCAAAATCAAGCTAAAGATTACCCTCAAAAATCTCATCAAGAAACTGCACAACCTCAATCAGGTAATGAAGAAGTAACAATTGTGCCAGTAGAAGTGTGGCAGCCAACCACTAATCAAACATCTACTTCTTCACAAAAAGGACTAGGTTTAAAGGCAAAAACCAACGCCTTAGCAGAAGATTTAGCAGTATTACGCTCTAATATAGATATCAGAATTAATCAACTTCAATCATTAATAGAAACGGAAGGAGCTGCAGCAGAAAGAGCCGAATTATTAAACCAAATAACCTCTAATATTCGGGAATCTCTTAACCTCAAAGATATCTTTAAAACAGTAGTAGAAGAGGTGAGAGAAGCTTTACAAACAGACAGGGTAATAGTATATAAATTTGATAAAAATTGGCAAGGCACAGTCATTGCCGAATCAGTAGATGTACAATGGCCAGAAACCCTGGGAGCTGAAATAACTGACCCTTGTTTTGCCGATCGCTATGTAGAATTTTATCAAAAAGGACGGGTCAGGGCGATCGCTGATATTTATGAAGCGGGATTAACAGAATGTCACATTGGTCAACTAGAACCCTTTGCCGTCAGAGCAAACTTAGTCGCTCCCATTCTTACCAACGGAGAATTAATGGGTTTATTAATAGCCCATCATTGCGCTGAACCAAGACAATGGATAGAATCAGAAATCGAATTTTTCCAGCAACTGGCGATTCAATTGGGTTACGCTGTAGACCAAGCTCTACTACTAGAAAAACAACGTGCAGCTACCCAACAAGCTCAAAAATTAAATAAAATTAATGCCGAAATTCGTAAATCTCTCAACTTGAAAGACATATTAGTTACTGCAGTCGAAGAAACCCGCAGTGCTTTAAAATCAGACCGAGTAGTAGTCTACGAATTTGATGGCGACTGGAAAGGTACAGTCATTGCTGAATCAGTTGATAGTGGTTGGCCAAAAGCCCAGGGAGCGAAAATCCCTGACCCCTGTTTTGCCGAACGCTATGTACAATCCTATCAACAAGGGCGAGTTAAGGCTGTAGACCATATCGAAGAAGCAGGACTAAATCCCTGTTATATTAATCAGCTTAAATCCTTTGAGGTCAAAGCTAACTTAGTTGCTCCCATTCTAGTTGAGAAGAAACTGCAAGGTCTGTTGATTGCTCACGAATGTTCTGGTCCCAGAGCTTGGACAGAATTAGAAATAGACTTAATGCGGAAAGTTGCTATTCAGGTGGGGTATGCTCTAGACCAAGCATACTTATTAGAAAAGCAACAAGCTGCAGTTAAACAAGCTCGATTATTAAACGAAATTTCCAACAGTCTGCGAAGTACCACTAATACGGAAGAAGTTTTTGATACTGTAATTGAAGAAGCTCGTGATGCTCTGGGAGCAGACCGCGCTATCATCTATCAATTTGATGAGAATATGCTCGGTAAAGTGGTAGCAGAATCAGTTGATCGGAGTTTGACAGCTACTCTTGGGCATCAGATAGATGACTCTAGCTTTGGGCAAAACTTTAAATCCTATCTGCGCGGTCAAGTTAGCACCATTGAAAATATTAAAGCATCTGGAGTAGCTGAGTCAGATATTAAACTATTAGAGCCTTTTGAAGCTAAAGCTAACATTGTTGCTCCTGTTTTAGTAGAAGCAAAACTTTATGGTTTGTTGATTATTTATCAATGCTCTAAACCTCGAAGTTGGGAAGAATCAGAAATTACCTTTATTAAACAGTTAGCTAGTCAAGTCAGCACTTCCTTGGAACAAAAAAGACTTTTAGAACAGCAAAAAGTTGCGACTGAACAAGCACGACGCTTGAATGAAATTAGCTCAATGATTCGGGAGTCTCTGAACGAACAGGATATTTTTAATACAGTAGTAGTTGAGACTCGCCAAGTGTTAGCAGCAGACCGAGTAATGATTTATAAGTTAGATGATGACTACAATGGTATTGTTGTGGCTGAATCAGTAGATAGTATGTGGCCTGTTGGTCTGGGTAGCAAGCTAGATAGCAAATGTTTTAAGGAACATCATATTAAAGCTTATCTGCGAGGACGAATTAAGGTATTTAATAATCTGCACGACCCCTCTCAAACGATGATTGATGATGCGAAGAATACCGAATGTTACTTAAAAGATGCTGAACCTCTAGAAATTAAAGCGACTTTGACAGCTCCAATTATTGTTGGCAAAAAGCTGTATGGTTTCTTTGTGACTAATCAATGTTCTGGACCTCGGAACTGGAAAGATACAGAAGTTGATTTTATTAAGCAGTTAGCAACTCAAATCGGTTTTGCTGTTGAACAGGAAAACCTGATACAACAACAAAAGACAACTGTTGAACAGTCCAAAAAACTGAACAGAATTAGCTTAAGAATTCGGGAATCTCTTGACATTACCCGCATTTTCCGTACAGGGGTAGAAGAAGCACTTAAATTGATGGAAGCTGACCGGGTAGTAGTTTATCGCTTTGATGAAGATTGGGATGGTAAGATTATTAGTGAAGCGGTGAAACAGGGGTATGTTAATATTGCAGAGATGGAAAGTGACGTAGCTTGTTTTCCTGCAGATTATGTGGAACCATATCGTCAAGGTCGGGTACAAGTTACACCAGATATTAGTAAAGCAGGTTTAACAGCGTGCCACGAAGAACAACTCGGAAAATGGCAGGTTAAAGCTAATATAGTAGCTCCGATTTTGGTTAACCAAACTCTCTATGGTTTATTGGGTGTGCATCAATGTTCTGACACTCGCAACTGGTTAGAGTCAGATGTGGAGGTGTTTAAACAAGTAGCTTTACAGATCGGGTACGCTCTTGACCAAGCACTGTTGTTACAAGAAATTCTACAAGCTCGTCAAAAAGCAGAAAGTATATCTATTGAGCAACAACAACAAAAAGAATTACTAGAAAGTCAGATAGAAACATTTTTGTCAGAAATCGAAAATTCTTTTGAAGGAGATTTGACAGTACGAGCTGCTGTAACAACAGGGGTGATGGGAACTGTGGCTGACTTCTTTAATGCCACAATTGAAAACTTACAGCAGTTGGTATTGCAGGTGCAGTCAGCAACAAATGTTGTGAGTTCGACAACAGAAGGTAATGAAACAGAAATTAAGAAGTTGTCGGGTGAAGCTCAACGTCAAGCTGAAGCAATAGTTAATGCTCTCCAACAAATTCAGGTGATGGCTAATTCTGTGCAAGCTGTGGTAGGTAATGCTCAACAAGCAGAAGCTAAGGTGCAACAAGCAAATCAGATTCTCCAAACCAGTGATGCTGCTATGAACCGGACCGTGGATGGTATTGTGACTATCCAAAAAACAGTGGAAGCAACTGCCCGGAAAGTGAAAAGTTTAGGGGAAACTTCTAAGAAGATATCGAGGGTATTGAGTTTGATTAATGATTTGGCAAATCAAACAAATGTTTTGGCTTTGAATGCTTCGGTGGAAGCAACCAGAGCTGGGCAAGACGACCAAGGGTTTGCGACGGTTGCTAGTGAAGTCCGTTCTCTGGCAGAACAGTCAGCTAGTGCGACTCAGGAAATAGAACAAATTGTTGAGGAACTTCAATCTGGAACCAGTGAAGTGATTAAAGCAATGGTAGTAGGACGCAAGCGAGTAATGATTGGTACTCAGTTAGTTAAGGGAGCGCGAAAAACTCTGACAGATGTCTTGGATGTGAGTGGAGAAATTAGTGAGTTGGTAGAGGGGATTACTGTTTCTGCTACGACTCAAGCTGATACTTCTAACGCGCTGTCGAAAACTATGGAGGAAGTGGCAGCGATCGCTAATCAAACTTCTGAACAATCTATGACTGTGGCAGATTCTTTTGCTAAGTTACTAGCAGTTGCAGGAGAGTTAGAAAAGAATGTTGCTGAGTTTAAGGTAAACTAATAATTAATAATGGATAATTAATAATGGATAATGGATAATGGATAATTATATATAGTTTTGATTATCCATATCCATTAATTAGTCATACTAATCAGCTACCTTTAGAGGATGTTTGAAAAGTATGAATTGTGATCTATATCCCCCCTATCTCCCCTTGAAAAGCTATGCTTTATAAGGAACTCTGGAAAACTTGTAGACACGGGGACACGGGGACGCGGAGACGCGGGGATGGGGAGGAAGAATCCTGTCTACAGTTATCAAAAAAATGTATTTTTAAATACACTTTTCTCCAGAAAAAGCCTCTCCCAGACTTACACATAACTTGTCTATTTTGTCAAATTTTATGTTAAGAAAGATGTTTATAAAGCATAGCTTTTCAAGGGGGGAAATACAACGAAAGTCCCACTTGTTAAGGGGGATTTAGGGGGATCGATAACTTCTCAAACAACCTCTTAAGTCATCTTGAGATGACTTTTGCTGTAAGCCAAGAAATTTACAGCGTATTCCACCTTGGTGAGGTACACCCACGCGAGCAAGATGCTCGCACTGGATAGATTTAATTATTAATATCTGTACTTCATATACTTGGAATCTGCTGTATTTCTTGGGGAATGACAGACCTCGCCAGGATCGTCAAGGATTTCAATCCTTGGCTAATAGCTTAAGTCATCTAGAAATGACTAATAGACTTCTCCATAAATTATCAATTATTTCTTTCTATTCCCTATTTTCTGGAGATGTCTAATCAGAGGCTTCAAACCTCTAGGGATTAATTATCAATTATTCATTAATTATCAATTATATCATGTCCGGATAATTAATGATAAAAACTTCTGACTCCTGACTTCCCTAACCCCTCCCCAGAGGGGTTAGGGGTGGGTTGACTCCGTGTCTGGTGCGTCTCCTGTCTCCTGTCTCCTGTCTCCTGTCTCCTGACTCCTCCGTAATTATTTATCACTGTTCAACCATCCATTATCCATTATCCATTATTCCCTATGATTGAAATTGACGATCAAGCATACGAATTTTTTGTAGAAGAAACTACAGAATTATTGCAAATTCTTGAGGAAGGTTTAATCAGCATTTCTCAAGAACATGAAATTCAAACACTCCATAAACTAATGCGTGCAGCTCATTCAATTAAAGGTGGTGCTGCTTGTATAGGTTTAACAGGGATTCAAAATATTGCCCATGACTTAGAAAATGGTATTCGGGCGCTTTATCAAGAAAATACTGTTTTTGATCTGGAGTTGGAAAATTTACTATTGCAAGCTTTTGACTGTTTGCGATCGCCAACGACAGAACAAATTGAAACGGGTCATTATGATCAGGATACAGCTATTGCTAAGGCAAAGCAAGTTTTTCAGGAGTTGGAAAATAAACTTGGGCATTCTCTAGAGGAAGCAGCAGAGTTTCCCGAAGTACCAATGGAACAGGGTGATATGGCAAAGTTTCTGTTTACAGAAGAGATACCCTCTGGTTTGCATCGTTGGGAAAATTTGTTAGCTGGAAAAATTCAAGGTGATAATGGTTCATCCATCAAAGATGAATTGAAGAGACAAGCAGAAGTATTTGCGACTTTAGGAACAATGCTGAATTTGTCGGGGTTTACTTCTATTGCTGAAACTACTATTAAAGCTTTGGAAACAAACCCAAAATATGCCGCAAAAATTGGTCAACTCGCTTTAGCAGATTTTTGGGCAGGACAAAAAGCTGTATTAGATGGCGATCGCGTTGCCGGAGGAAAACCAAATCCAACATTAGTTAAATTAACCAAACCATATAAACCGAAAAAAACTGTAGCACCTACTCAGCAAAAACCAGTTAATCAACCTACTCAAAAATCGCAAAGTGTAGATAAAATTCAATATCAAAAAACACAAACAATTCATACAATTAACCGTAAAATATCTGAAGATATATCTCAGAAACAAGAGATTTTACCAGCAGTGACTAAATCTGAAAATATATCTCAGAAACAAGAGATTTTACCAGTATCTACGAATCATAAAAAGCAAAATACAGTAAATCAAAGCACTCAAAAAAACCAAAAAAGTAACCATAGTAAAAATCAAAATCTTGATATTCCCAGAGCAGAAAAAAAACCATTGCCAAAAGCAGATTCTGCATCAACAGTTGCCAAAAATCAGAAGCAAATTCAAGAGAAAAAAACTACGATTCAAACATCATCCTCTTTAGGCGTCAGGATAGATATTAAACGCTTGGAAATGTTGAATAATTTAGTAGGAGATTTAGCAACTCAAGATAATAGTTTTATCCTGCAAAATCAACAAACTGAATCCTCTATAGAAACAGTAGAAAAAGGCTGGCAGAAATTCCAAAAATTAATGACAAATCTCCAAGAGATTACAGCCTTTTCTGAAAAACTCAAAAAATCATCAAATCCGCAAAATCAGAAACTAGCATCTTTACTAAATCTCATACCAAACATTACAGAAGAAATTGCTCAAATAGGAGAAGCAGTAGACGATATTAAATTATTACATCAGCAGAGCCAACAAATTCTCAAAAAAAGGCAACAAACTTTACAGCAAATACAAAATCATCTCACGAAAACTCGAATGTTACCTGTGGAATCATTATTTAATAGATTCCCTAGAATGATTAGAGATTTATCAGTACAAAAACAAAAACAGGTAAAACTCGAATTAGTAGGGATGAATACGATGTTAGATAAAGCAGTTTTAGAGAAATTATATGATCCGATGGTTCATATAGTTAGAAATGCTTTTGATCATGGCATTGAACCTCCAGGAATCAGAAAAGCTAATGGCAAATCAGAGACAGGAATAATTAGTATTAAATCTTATTATCAAGGAAATTATACTTATATTGAAATTAAAGATGATGGTGGAGGTATAGATATTGAGAAAATTCGGAATAAGGCAGTAACAAAAAAAATTATTTCTGCTACGGAAGCAGTAAAATTATCAACAAAACAATTATACAAATTTTTATTCTATCCTGACTTTTCAACTAAAGACAAAGTAAGTGACTTGTCAGGAAGAGGCGTCGGATTAAATGCAGTTTTTCGTCAAATAGAAGAGTTAAAAGGTAATATTACTATTCAATCAGAAATCGCTAAAGGTACAAAATTTCTGCTAAGATTACCTTGGACTTTAACAATTACAAAATTATTAGTTTTTCGGATGGAGGGTAAAATATTTGCCATGCCATTAGATATTTTATCAAGTATTATTTATGCTAATGTTAATGAAATCCGAATTAATCAAGAAGGAGATAAAGTTTATAACTGGCAGGGCAAAAAAGTATTAATCGCACCATCAATTGTCTCAAATTATAATTATCCAATAGTTCTAGAAAGTATCCAACAAAAATCTGTTGAATTAGGTAAAAAATCTTATGCTCAAAAATCTCAAGGAAAGGTGATTTTGCTATTAATTTCTGAAGATACAGAAACAATTGCTATTCAAATTGAGCAAATATTAATGGAACAAAATTTGACAATTAAACCTTTTAGTCAAGTTTTAACAGCTCCATCATATTTATATGGATGTACAATTTTAGGGGATGGCAGTTTAGTACCAGTCATTGATGGTATTCAATTATTAGAAAATACTTTGCATAAAGAAGAATTAACTACTAATAAATCACCTATAATTCATAAGACACTTAAGCAGTCTGCTTTATCTAAATTGCCCACTATTTTAGTAATAGATGATTCTTTAACTACTCGTCAAAGTATTTCTAAAACTTTGCAGAAATCAGGATACAATGTCATACAAGCTGAAGATGGTAAAGCAGGATTATTACAGCTACAACAAAATACTCAAATAAAGGCTATTATTTGTGATGTGGAAATGCCAGAAATGAATGGTTTTGAGTTTCTGAGTCGTTGTCGTAAAGAATATTCTATTGAGGAAATGCCGATATTAATGTTAACATCTCGTGGCAGTCAACCTTATCGTCAGTTAGCTAAACAGTTAGGTGCAAATGGTTATTTAACTAAACCTTATTTAGATCAAGAGTTGATTAATAATTTAGAAAATTGCTTGTAGACTTAATTTCAATAATTGATAATTACTCCTTCTTGAAAGAAGGGGATTGGCGCTCTTGGAAATTTTTTTGATTTATCCCCTGGAAAGGGGAGGCTTTAAACCTTAATCCTACATTCCGCACGACAAAATGTAGCATGAAAAACAGGAGGCAGGAGACAGGAGACAGGAGACAGGAGACAATTGTATTGGTCAATAGGAGTAACTGATTGAGTATTTATGCTTAATATTTTCCTGATAATCTGACTCCAGAGAAAGGTCATAGTGTAGGAGCCAGACAGTATAAATACCTACCAAGCTACTAATTTTCATA
>JBFRWR010000345.1:0-9868 GCA_051439685.1 Trichodesmium sp. | reverse complement strand
TCGGAAGCAGCTTTACATTGGGATTTAGAAACCCTTTACAAAGACCTTGCTTCTGCTAAAGGTAAACATCTTACACCTACAGAAAAGTTACATTTACGAGGTTTACTTTGTGAATATAGTCCTGATGAAATTGCGGATGTATTAGGTAAAAGTGCTAAAGGTGTGGGTGTCGATCTCTGTAATACTCTCTACAGATATGTGAAAATTCTTGTGGAACCAAGTAATGGAAAAGTTGATAATTGGAGAAATATTTGTGAATGGTTGGATACTGCTGGATATAAAAGTGATGCACCTCTAGAAGCAGAGTCAGATGATTATTTGTCAGCGAAAATTTTAATCAAGAAAGCTAATTTCAAGGTTGATAAAAATCAAATTATAGTTGATGTAAATCTCCGTATAGTTGCCACATCTCCCACAGATTTTTCTACAATAAAAGTTGAAGATGAAGAAGAATAGGATTTTAAAAAGCTTTTTACCTGAGAAAAGTGGGATAGTGGCGATCGCCTACCTTATTTTAATAGCGCGTCTGGCTTGAAAATGTGAGTTGAAAAAACTAACCCCCCAACCCCCTTCCCTGCAAGGGAAGCGGGAAAAATCTTCTCCCCTCTCCTCCTAGGAGAGGGGTTGGGGGAGATATCTTCAGGATTAGTTAAACTTACCCACAACGAGCTACTACTTTGTAGGGGCGGGTTCAGCCAGAAGTATTGATATGCAGCCGTTAGTTAAATAAACCCGCCCCGCGCTCAGTATTGGATGATATCGTCAGAGGGCAGGTTGATCGGATTTTGGGTAATGCTGATATTGATAACTACATTGATAACTACGCGGAATGGGGGCGGGTTTATTTGATTTAATGCTACAAAAATTAATTTTGCAGAGAACCCGCCCCTACATCATTAACGTGAAAAATTTGAACGTGGAATGGGGACGGGTTCATCTAATTTGCCAAACTCTCAGATTCCATTTTGTAGGGGCGGGTTCAGCCAGAAGCATTGATCTGCAGCCGTTAGTTAAATAAACCCGCCCCGCGCCCTGTATTGCATGATATTCTCAGGGGGCGGGTTTACCTAATTTCATGCTACTACCGATGAATTTTGTGCAGAACCCGCCCCTACCTCCGTTCAAAAATTTGTAGGGGCGGGTTCTACCAAAAATCTTGTGATAACTGATTGATTGATCTAAACCCGCCCCAGTTTCAACCTGATGCTTGAGGGCGGGTTTTTTTGATTTCATGCTACTACCGATGAATTTTTACGGAACCCGCCCCTACCCGGTTAAATACTTCATAACTTCAGAGCTTTAATAATTTGCTCATTTGCTTGGGGAAAAGTGAATTGATCAATTTCATCTAATGTCACCCACCTAAACTCTTCACATTCTATAGTTTTTGGTGTTCCTCCCAAGTAACGACAATGATAGACATCAAGGGTGACTCTAATTTCAGAGTAAGCATGATCTACTGTAATCAAATGTTCTTCTACAGCAATTTCAATTCCTAATTCCTCTAGGATTTCTCTTTTAATACAATCTTCTATTGTCTCCTCTGATTCTTTTTTGCCACCAGGAAATTCCCATAAACCGCCAAATGCACCTCCTGGTTTTCGCTTATCAATTAAAATTTGTCCTGCTTCATTCCAGATAACAGCAACACCAATTAATTTATGAGGTAATATCATTATTATTTTCTCTAATTTCAAATAAAAAATCCCCGGTTTATCAACCAAGGGGATAATTATTATTGTATAGGACTAGGCATTAAGGTTAGGACATTTGTAAATCCTGTTTTGATGGGCAATATGAAAAGCGACGGGTTTCAGGAGGAAAACCTCTTGAAGAGTCTACTATTCCCTACTCCCTATTCCCTATTCCCTTGCACTACACTAATTAACTTTCATTAATACTGCTTTGATTTACTTGTAAAGACTGTTCAAATGTCATTCTTTGTTCAGCATTTCTGAGGAAGTAACCACTGAGCATTGCTGAAGCTAATAACTTTCCTAAATTTTCTCTGCTAGTTGTTACACTTACGTTAAATTGTTCTGAGGGTAGATTGCCTAGAAGTCCAATAATATTTCGTTCCATTACCTGAAACACTTCTTGGGAATTAGGTTTAGATAGTTGGCTAACTGTGTCTGGACTCATTGATTGGACATATTGCCAAAGTAAATTGCCTCCTTCTGAACCTTCTTCAAAAAACTCTGACGCTTGGTTGCTTCTATTAGTCACTTTCTACCTCCATTTCAGAAACTTTTTTATCTATAAAATTGGCAATTATGCTTGGTTTACTTAACCACCGATTTTATTGCATTTGTTAATATTTTCTTCCTAATTACTAATTTAGCAGGATAATTGCGATTAATAGTAGGTTTAACCGAACTTATTGCTATATGTATTTCCGATTTCTCCTGAGTGTAGAGGTATAGCAGTAGCCACTATAGTTAGGACATCGGGTAATTATGATGATTTATGACGCGAGCAAGATGCTCGCACTAATTGTCGCGCGCCGCCTTGGCGGTTGCTATAATTGCCTGATTGTAGGGGAATTCATGTTTGCAGAGCATTTGATAGGAAATTATTCTAAAGTAGGGTTAATTCATGAATTACCCCTACTCCCTTAATTTAACTTGCTAAATAATCATTCATATCTTGTTTACGTTTCCGAAGCTTACTCAGAGCTTCCCGCTCTATCTGTCGTACTCTTTCACGACTAATATTAAGGCGATCGCCAATTTTTGATAGAGTCATAGTTTGTCCATCTTCTAAGCCAAATCTTAAGGCCAAAACTTGCTTTTGTTGAGGAGTCAGATCGGCCATGATTAATTCTAAATCAGTCCGCATGGAAGACTGAAGAGCATAATCTTCTGGAGAAGCTCCAGTGTCTTCTAGCAAATCTCCTAACTCTGTATCTTGATTATCTCCGACTCGCAAATCTAATGATAGAGGTAAGCGTGCCCGTTCTAAACATTCACGAATTTGTTTTGAAGTTAGACCTAGTTCTTCTGCTATTTCCGAAGTAGTTGCCGAACGTCCTAGTTCCTGAGTGAGTTGACGCTGGACTTTTTTAATTTTGTTCAGCTTTTCTGTGATATGAATAGGTAAACGGATTGTACGACCTTTTTCTGCTATTGCTCTAGTTATAGCTTGACGAATCCACCAATAAGCATAGGTAGAAAATCTGTAACCCTTAGTTGGGTCAAATTTTTCTACCCCACGCTGCATACCAATTGTGCCTTCTTGAATTAAGTCTAGTAAATCTACATTTCGTTTAATATATTTTTTAGCAACAGATACTACCAATCTGAGATTGGCTTCTACCATTTTCCGCTTGGCTCTTTCTCCTTCCCTAATAATTCGCTGTAATTCACATTTTGAAAGCTGTTTAGCCTCAGCCCATTCTGCTAATGTTGGCTTACGACCTAGCTCTTCAGCTAAAGTTTGGTTAACTTCCTGTAAAGCATTCAGGCGTTGTACCTGTTTGCCATAAAGAATTTCTTCTTCGTGGGTTAATAAAGGGACACGGCCAATTTCTCTAAGATAAGTGCGTACAGAATCGATGTCTGAGGTTTTAGCAGTTTTCATCATCTTATAATATTTAATTCCCGCTAGATAAATCTATTTGCAAGGGTTTGAATAAACCTAGTAAGAAAAGCGGGCGGGGATTGCGCTTTTCTCTAATTTTTCTTAAATTAAATTTTTCTATGGCCATTTATAATTTATTTGGCCGATAGAGAGTCTAAATTATTATGTTTTAGATTTTTTAGGTATGGCCAAAAATGTCAAAATCACTTATTTGGCCTTATCCCTGATTATGGAAATTTGTCTGTAATAAAAGAAGTTTTACTATTTTGGTCGTTTAGGTTTGGACTTGACTGAGCTTAAAGTGTTTGAGTACAAAATCTAATTTTGATTTGCTTAAACAGGAAATTATCTTTGAAGATAATCTTGGTTAACTTAACACTTCTCAATACTATGTTAAGAATTTTAACATTTATTAGAGCAGTTGGCTAGTCCTAGAGAAATAGATTTTTGCTATGGGTAGGTTTAATTACCTATATGACACTACTCATAAATCTTAAAAAAAATTGCATCCTGGATCACAAAATTACAAAAATTTTGCAAAAATAGTTGATAAAGTTTAAAATTCTTGGACTTATTTTCTGGCTTTTGAGTTTTAATTGTGTTATGGCAATTTCCACAAAGGGCGAAGTCGGATCATTCATTTGTTTGAGAGAATAGGGAACAGGGAATAAAAAGACAAAAAGATAACTGTACCTCACCCTTCTGGAGAAACGCTATAAGTGTTTCTGAGATTCTTAGTGAAGAGTTAAGAATTAAAGACTTGTTTTGGACTTTTAAGGTAATTAAAATATGACCTATTGTCTCAGTATTATTACTGAATCTGGTATTATAATGGCCTCTGACTCTCGTACTAATGCGGGAGTGGATTATATTTCGACTTATCTCAAGCTGTTTGATTTTTCTTTAACTGGAGAAAGGGTGATTCTAATTAGCACTTCCGGGAACTTATCAATTACTCAGGGAGTCGTCAACGAACTTAAAAAAGATTTAAAAATTTCTGAGAGTATTAATCTTCATAATTTGTCTACCTTCTATGAAATTGCTCGCTACATTGGGGGGAAAATTAGACAAATTTTAGACAAAGACCGTTCTTGGCTACAAAAGGACAGAATTGATACAGGATGCAGTATTTTATTAGGGGGGCAAATTAAAGGGCAAGAACCAGAATTATTTTTGATTTATTCTCAAGGAAATTGTATTTCTGCTACGAAAGAAACGCCTTTTTTACAGATAGGTGAAACTAAATATGGGAAACCTATTTTAGACCGTGCTTTGAGTTTTTATACTTCTTTGGAGGCTGCTGCTAAATGTGCTTTAGTTTCTATAGATTCTACTATGAAATCTAATCTTTCTGTCGGACCGCCGATTAATTTGGTGATGTATGAAAAGGATTCTTTTCAAATTCGGCATCGTTTACAAATGCGTTTGGGCGACCCCTATTTAGCTAAGGTGCGGAAATATTGGGAGGTTGCTCTGAAGGAAGCTCTTGAGGAAATGCCTGATTTAAACTGGTCACATAATTGTCAGGAATCTCAGGAAGATATTTTGATTGATTGAATTACAGAAGAGGGAATAGGGAGTAGGTAGGAAAAAATTAACACAAATATTTCTCACTTCCAAATCTAGGAATATATTTACCGGAAAATTAAGGTATAAAGCCTCTCCATTCATGGAGAAAAAAGAAAAAAAATTCCTTTTAGCCAATCCTCTTCTTTAATAGCGGAAAAAGGTAGAAGACAGGCCCCCAGACTCCCCACATTCCCCACACTCCCCACACTCCTAATAATAGATCCCAAATGGGTTCTATAGCAATTCTCATACTTGTGAGGTCTAAAATTCCTTTGTTTTGGCAGTAGGGAGTAGGGAAGATGGGGAAATGGGGAAATGGGGAAATGGGGAAATGGGGAATCGTCACTCAGAAAAACAACTGTACCTCATCCTTCTTGAGCAACGCTATCTTGAACTTGGAAATTACCCGAAATTACTTATTTTTCCTACCCATTTTGCTCTTAATAAATTCTACTACTGCCTGATTATCTATACTATTTACAGGAGTTTCACCATAATTATTTTCAGCATTAACATTTGCTCCATTAGCGATTAAAACTGCAGCAACTTTCAGGTTATCTACTTTATGTAGAGGAGTTTCACCATAATTATTTTTAGCATTAACATTTGCTCCATTAGCGATTAAAATTGCAGCGACATCTTGATTATCTTTAGCATAATGTAAAGGTGTTTCACCGTAATTATCTTTAGAATTAACATCTGCTCCATCGGCAATTAAAATTTCAGTTAATTCAGTCAATTTAGCGTAATGTAATGGAGTAGCACCATCAAAATCTTTGGCATTTATTGTTGTTGATTTTAAATCTGCTCCCTGAGTTAATAATAGTTGTGCTACGGCTTTAGATGTAGTGAAAATTGGAGTCAAACTCCACTTATTTTTAGCGTTAATATCTGCACCATTAGCAATTAATAATTGAGCGAATTCTGGGTTTTTTGTGAGATGGAGGCTAGTATTACCTTCTTTGTTTTTAGCATTAACATCTGCACCATAATTTATTAAAATTTTAGCTATTCTCGGATTATCTTTGCCATAATGTAGAGGTGTATTACCATCTTCATCTCTAACATTTACATTAGCTCCATTAGTAATCAGTAAATCAATTAAATTCTTGTTGTATAGTGCTACAGCTTCATGTAATAAACTATATTTTCCAGAATTTAAACTCATATCTCTTCCAGAAAAAATTCCCCCACTAGCGATCATTAATTTTGCCATCTCTTCACTGCGCACATAATCTAAAGGAGTTTGATTATGATTATCTTGAGTATTAAGATTTGCTCCCTGATTAATTAATAACTCTGCTGCTGATAAACTATCATTAATTACTAAATAATGTAGAGGTGTCTTGCCTTTTTTGTCTTGATAATTTATTTCGGCTCCATGAGCAATTAATATTTCAGCGACTTCTGCCAAACGAGCTTGATGTAGAGGAGTAATTCCTTGGTTATTTTTTAGATTAACATCTGCTCCATTATTAACAAGAATATTGGTTATTTTCTGACTTTTACCTGCATAATGTAGTGGCGTATTATCAGTTTGATTTTTAGCATTAACATTTGCTCCATTATCAATCAGTATATCTATTACTTCTGAGTCATTATCTAAAGTAGCATTATGTAATTTTGTATTTCCTTTAGCATCCTTTGCATTAATACCGTCACTAAAAACAAACAATATTTCTTTTACCTGATGCACAAGTAAATTATCGGTTAAATAGTTGATTGTAGTACCAATAAAAAATACTGAAATACCTATCCCGAATAATACCTTTATCTTTGGAGATGTGATTAATTGATTTTTTTTGTAATTAATTGATTTTTTTTTGACCAGACTGAATTTTTTAATCATCGAGACTCTCAGAAAGTTGATAATTGTTTAATTTATTGATTTGACTTACTAATCTTCAAATCAATCATAAAATAGGTATCCTCAATTAAGAATACTATTAACTATCAACATTTTTTGACTTAACAATGAAGGGCGATGGTATAAACAATTAGTTTCATCAAAAGTTCTAGTCTGAGAATCAAAAGTTTCCCTGAATATGGCCTAATACCAATGTTCCCATTTCCCTGCTTTAAAGTCTAGAAATAATTTGAATTCTAAGTTCTAAATATTGTTATATTTAATTTCTATAGCATTCCTATTTGAGTTGCGAAAAAAATACCCTAGAAAAAGGGAACACTTAACTGGGAACAGGGAACAGGAGTAGGAGTTTCAGGATTTTTATCTATTTTTTGATTTTTTACCAATGATTTAGGATTGCTATATATTGATTGCAGGCAACATTATATTATAAAAAAGTCTATATTATTAGCAAAATTTTTGTGGTCTACCTGGCAAATATTTGAACAGGCAAGATTATAGTTATTTTGACAAAGTAAAATTAAAATTTATAGGATAATTCTTATGGGTAATAAATATAATTGGGATAAAAATGTACAACCTGCCGTTCGTCGAATTCTAGATGCTAACTTAGACAGAGCGCGGGAAGGATTGAGAATTATTGAAGAATGGTGTCGCTTTGGCCTCAATAGTATTAATCTGGCCAATGAATGTAAACAATTACGGCAAGAGATAGGGAGTTGGCATGGCACAGAACTGAGAATGTCCCGTAATACCCCTGGAGACCCTGGCACAGAATTGACTCATCCACAAGAAGAGCATCGCTCAGATGTTCAACAACTGTTACAGGTTAATTTCTGTCGTTTAGAGGAAGCGCTCAGAGTTTTGGAAGAATATGGTAAGATTTATAATTATCAAATGGCTTCTGCTTGTAAACAAATACGTTACCGAGTTTATACTATCGAAAGTGGACTTCTGGCTTATCAAAGAAACCAACAACTGCAAAACTCTCATTTGTATCTTGTCACCTCACCTCAAGAAAGATTAACCGATATAGTAGAAGCTGCTCTTCAGGGAGGATTAACTCTTGTCCAATATCGCAACAAAACAGCAGATGATCTTACAAGATTGACAGAAGCTCAAAAATTGGGTAGAATTTGTACTCGTTATGGTGCTTTATTTATTGTTAATGACCGAGTAGACTTGGCGATCGCTGTAGATGCTGATGGAGTTCATCTGGGACAAGATGACATACCTGTGACTCTGGCGAGACAACTACTTGGCCCTCAAAAACTGATAGGTCGTTCTACTACAAACCCCGAAGAAATGAAACGGGCAATTGAAGAAGGAGCAGATTATATTGGAGTAGGACCAGTCTATGAAACTCCTACTAAATTAGATAAACCAGCAGCAGGTTTAGAATATGTCAGTTATGCTGTGAATAATTGTCCTATTCCTTGGTTTGCTATTGGTGGAATTGATATGCAAAACTGTGATGAGGTTCTATCTTCTGGTGCGGAGCGTGTATCTGTGGTTAGGGCAATTATGCAAGCAGAGCAACCTACTTTGGTAACTCAATATTTTCTGTCTCAACTAAATCGTTATCAAGCTCTACGTTCTCATAATATATTACCGGAAAAAGTTTAAACTACATTATACCTCTTCAGAAAAGAGTAGGGGCAATTTATGAATTGTCCGTAAAGAGCCGTAGTGGACTGACATACCTTAAAATAGTGTAATAGTAGGGGCGGGTTACGGTTCCCGAAAAATCAGTGGAAATTTTCATGCTTACCCTAAGATTAATTATAGCTCTGCTGATTAAATATCAAAGCATTGAATGATAAAGGTTTGAGGAATTTTCGGTCGGGAAAAAGTACCAGCTTTTTGGTTGATAAAGCGGAAAAAGTGAGCATTTTGGGTAGATTATGGCAGAAAAATCACTCTTCCTCCTTTCTCCTCTATAATTCCCACTACTCCTGACTCCTACCCTTACCCATAAGACTTTTTCAGCAAACCCTAATTAAACCCGCCCTAATGCACAAAATTAGTTGTGTCAATCGAGTAGGGGAAAATAATTAACGGTTTCTGTACGATAATTAATTTCACTTTTGATTATTGGAGATTTCTACTAAAATGTCAAATCAAATTACACTTAAAGTTAATGGAGAAAGTCGTACTTGTTCACCTCAGACGCTCCTACCAAATTTTCTAGAAGAGTTGGGATTAAATCCTCGTTTGGTAGCTGTAGAATATAATGGCGAAATTCTACATAGACAATTTTGGGATAAAACGGAAATGCAAGCGGGAGACAATTTAGAGATAGTGACTATTGTTGGGGGAGGGTGTTGAATGAAGTCAGAAGTTAGAAGTCAGAAGTTAACAGTTATCTATGAGTTAGTTTTTCTTACTGACAGGACTTACGCAAAATATGAAAAAATACATCTTTTGTAGGGATTAACGGCCGTTTTGCTCCGCAACATGAAAACTCCTACTGGATAAGGTTTGCTGAAAAAGCCTTTTTTCAGGAGTAGGAGAGTAATTTTTTTTTGCCCAACAATGCGCCATAAATCCGCTCCTGTTTGACTATCAATAGCTGAAAACTAGGTACTTTTTCCAAACCTTGCAAAGGCTCAAACCTTTACCTATAAAACCTTTGATCTTTAATCAGCAAGCCATAGATATAGTCGTTATGCGTAAGTCCTGACTGCAATACTCCGCAAACAACATTTAGCAATGTTAGTGTGCTATTTGACATCTCCAGGGGTTGAAACACCCTGGATTCTGTGGTTAGCCCACCGCAAATGGGATAAATCCACATTTGCTTAAAGCCTGTCAACAGACTCCTAAACTCCTCGGCATAGACCGAAATCTAGC
>JBFRWR010000344.1:0-4241 GCA_051439685.1 Trichodesmium sp. | reverse complement strand
ATGGGGAGATTGGGGCTATTTTTATACTTTTTTCCCTATTCTATTTCACCGAAATTCTGACTCCTGATTCCGCGCCTCCGCGCCTCCGCGCCTCCGCGCCTCCGCGCCTCCTGTCTCCTGTCTCCTGTCTCCTGTCTCCTGTCTCCTGTCTCCTGTCTCCTGTCTCCTGTCTCCTGTCTCCTGTCTCCTGTCTCCTGTCTCCTAATCCTCACTTTTGCAAAGATACTGTTAGGGGTTCTATAGAATCGGGTTATATAGTATATGTTTATAATTCTATAATTAACTCGAATCTCCCCTACTCCCCTACTCCCCTACTCCCCACCCCCAACCATACAATAATTATACTGAAAAGCGCTTTGATGCGGTTCATTGACTTGAAAAACGCTGTAATTCCTTCCACAAAGAATAAAACATGAAATTTTATCAGCGAAAAATACCTCTTTATCTAATATTAACTACACAATTTGCGGCTCAAGTTATCGCTATTGTCAGCTTAGTAGGTTATTTATCTTATCGTACTGGTCAGAAGTCAGTTAAGCAATTAGCCGATCAATTAATGGGCGAGCAAGGAAGTCGCATTGTTCAACATCTAGATTCCTATTTAGGAAAAGCGCAGGAAATTAATTTAACTAATTTGGAAGCAGTGAAAACAGGGGTTTTAGACTTAAATGATTTTGAAACTCTAGGCAAATATTTTTATAAACAGATTCAATTATTTGATTTTGCTTTTATCAATTTTGGAGGGGAAGATGGCTCATTTATTGGTTCGGGTTATGTATCCGGTAAAGAAGCAATTATTGCTGAAATGCCAAGAAATAATATAGGTGTTGTAACTCGGTATAGCGTTGATGACCAGGGTAATAGAAATGAGGTCTTGAAAGTAATAGAAAATACCAAACGAAACAATATGTCTTGGTACATAGAAGCTTTGAAAGCAGGAAAACCTATCTGGAGTTCGATTTATAATTGGACTGATGTCTCGAACATTATCAGTATTGCTGCAAGCGCTCCAGTCTATGACGAACAACAGAATTTCTTAGGGGTATTGGTAGTCGATCTCGAACTTAATCAACTTAGTCAATTTTTGCAACAACTCAAGGGCGATCGCTCAGGTCGTATTTTTATTATGGAGCGATCGGGTTTAATTGTTGCGACTTCAGGGGATGAATCTCCCGCTCCGATAATTGATGGTAAAGCGACAAGACTGAATGCGCTCAACTCTGAAAATTCCTTGATTCGTGATGTGACTCAACATTTAAAGCAACGATATGGCAATTTACAAGAAATCACCAAATTACAATTCTTGCACCCTCAACTTCCTGAATCTCCTTTTGTTCAAGTTAGACCTTATCGTGATCGATATGGACTCGACTGGTTAATTGTCAATGTTGTACCGGAGTCAGAGTTTTTGGCAGAAATTCATGCTAATGTTCGTCGTAGCGTAGCATTGTGTATCTTAGCATTGATGGGAGCGATCGCTAGTGGTATTTGGACTTCCCGACGTATTACTCGATCGCTTTCTGGTCTGACTCAAGCTACTCAAGAATTGGCTTCTGGTAAATTGGATCAACCTTTGAAATCTACTCGCATTCGAGAAGTGGAGAATTTATCTCAGTCTTTTGGTCTGATGGTCAAGTCTCTACGTCAAGCTGAGAAATTACGGCAAAACTATCAACAGGATTTAGAACAAGAGGTTACAGAAAAGACTAAAAGTTTGCAAATTGCTCTCAAGGAATTAATAATTGCTAAACAAAAAGCGGAAGTAGCAAATCAAGCTAAAAGCAGTTTTATCGCTAATATGAGTCACGAGTTGAGAACTCCTTTAAATGCGGTTTTAGGTTTTTCTCAAATTATGATGCGTTCTCAAAATTTATCAAAAGAAGACAAGGAAAATACAACTATTATTCATAAAAGTGGTAGTTATTTATTGACCTTGATTAATAATATTTTAGACTTGTCTAAAATTGAAGCTGGGAAAATGATTATCAATGGCAATAGTTTTGATTTTTATTCTTTTTTAAATGAACTGGAAGATTTATTACATCTAACTGCAAAAAATAAAGGCTTAACATTAATATTTGACCATGAAGATAATGTACCTCAATATATCTATACTGATGAAACAAAACTCCGGCAAGTGTTAATTAATTTAATTAATAATGGGATTAAATTTACTACAGAAGGTGGGGTTTCTTTAACTGTCGGTACTACTCAAAAAGAATCCTCCCTTAATTCTCCCTGTGAAAGTCAAAAAGAATCCTCCCTTAATTCTCCCTGTGAAAGGGGGGAAATTAACGAAGTCAGAAGTTGTTTTTCTAACGGGGATTTAAGCAATGAAATATCTCCTCTTATTTCCCCCTTTTCTCAGGGGGAAAGTCATAAAAAAGCAACTATTATTTTTGAAGTGAGAGATACAGGAGCAGGAATAGCTGAAGAGGAAATGAGTAAATTATTTGAAGCATTTGCTCAAACTGAAACAGGTAAAAATAGTCAAGAAGGTACAGGATTAGGATTACCCATTAGTCGTAAATTTGTCAATTTAATGGGAGGAGATATTACCGTTAAAAGTCAAGTAGGAAAAGGTACAACTTTTAGATTTGATATTCAAGTAGAAGTTGTGAATCAACAAGATATAGAAATTCCAGAAAAACCTCGTCATGTTATTGGTTTGCAACCCAATCAACCCCATTATAAAATCTTAATTGTAGATGACCGTCCGACTAATCGTTTATTATTAATTAAACTATTACAACCATTAGGATTGAAATTAAAAGAAGCTACAAACGGAAAAGAAGCTGTTGATATCTGGGAAAAATGGGAACCTCATTTAATTTGGATGGATATGAGAATGCCAGTAATGGATGGTTATGAAGCAACTCAACATATTAAAGGTACAACTAAAGGAAATGCCACGGCAATTATCGCTTTAACTGCGAGTGTATTAGAAGAACAAAAAGCCATTATTTTATCAGCAGGATGTGATGATTTTGTCAGAAAACCTTTCCGAGAAGCTACCATTTTTGAAACGATGAAAAAGCATTTAGGAATTGAATATATTTACGAAGAAGAAATGCCATCTCCAACTCCCACTGAATTATCAAGTTTAACAGTAGAAGATTTACAAGAAATGCCGACTGAATGGTTAGAAAAAGTGTATTTTGCGGCTAAAGCTTTAGATGATGATATGATGGAAAAATTAATCGAACAAATTCCATTTGACAACTCTTTATTAGCTGAAAAGTTAACTACTTTAGTTAATTATTTTCAATTTAAGACTATTAGACAATTAATTGAATCTCTGAATCAGGAGAAACCTTAAGGAAGTCAGAATTGAAGAGTCAGAAGTGGTTTTTCTAACGAGTATTTCTGAAGTCAACAGTTAAATTATTACTGTATTTTTTTAATCAAACGAGAAAAAAGATTTAACTGATAATAGACATTAAGGAAGTCAAAAGTGAGAAATCAGAAGTAGTTTTTGTAATGGTGACGCACAGAAGTTAAATTCTTACCTGATCATTTTGATCAAACGAGAAAAAAAGATTTAACTGATAACTGATAACTGATTAAAGGGGGGTATTTTATAGCCAATTATTTTGATATAGCATTTCTCAGTAAGCGTGAGGTAGAGTGCTACAGACCCCCCTAATACCATGTCCGGTTGAACACTTATAATTAAAATAGTAGGGGAGTAGGGGAGTAGGGGAGTAGGGGAGTAATTAAAATATATCCTCTCCAAACCAAATATTTTATTTATACCCAATCATCCGGACATGATATAACCCCCCTTGATAAGGGGGGGAACTACAAGTTCCCCTTAAAAAGGGGGATTTAGGGAGAACGATTACTTTTCAAACAACCTCTAACAACAATTTATCCAAACTTGCTTAAAGTTTTCATGGCAAACTGTTTTACCTGCTCATCCAAATCTTGTTCAGCTCGATCACGGAAAATTTGGAAAATCCCATCGTTTTGTGGGTACTGTTCCATTATTGCTTCTAAAGCAGTTTTCCTGGGATTATCCTCCCAGTCTTCCTGACGAATAAAAGGATCGGAGCAAGCGCGACGGCAGAAAAAGTCAAATATTCCTGGTTCGTCATGCCAAATTAAAGCTAACTGCTGCATTGCAGAACGTCGTACATAAGCATTATCATCAAACTCAGCTAATCTTTTAATTATGACAAAAGTGTAAGGGTTATTTTTTCCTACCAAAGCTAATAACTCAAGAGCAGTTTGGCGCAGAT
>JBFRWR010000343.1:0-6459 GCA_051439685.1 Trichodesmium sp. | reverse complement strand
CCTTGGTTTTACAAAATTTTAGGAGATGCTCTTGCTCAAAAAGAAAAATGGGATGAATCTATAACAGCTTATAAAACAGCTATAAAAATCAAACAAAATAACTATTCATTCCACGAAAAGTTAGGTTATGCTCTGAAACAAGTAGATGAATCTTATATTCCTAAAACTATCTGGGTATATTGGGAAAATGTCTATTCTCAAGAAATGCCAGACTACTTAAAATTATGCTTGGAAACAATCAAAATTCATTCTGGTTTAGCTGATGTTATTGTAGTTAATCCTCAAAATGTTAGAGCATATCTCAAAGACATTCATCCGCGAATTTTTACTAAAACATTATTACCAGCACATAAAGCAGATTACCTAAGATTAAAGCTATTAAATGATAATGGAGGAATGTGGATTGATATAGATACAATTGTATTTAAAGACCTCTATACTAATTTTATATCTCATTTAAAAGATTTTGATTTAGTAACTTTGGGTCGAGGATTTACTATGGCATTCTTTGCAGCTCGTCCTCAGCATAATTTTCTACAAGCTTGTATCAATCAGATTGAAATTATTTTTGATTCAGGAAAATATATTTCTTGGTGTCAACTGGGAAAAGAATTAATGCCTAAAGAAGCAGAAAAATTTGAGCATTATCATGTTAAATTAAGTGCTTGGTTAGTACCGTGGAAAGAGTGGGAAAAGTTTCTTAAACCAGGAAAATTAAATATAAAAAACTACTTGCTTTGTCCTCTTTATAATAAGTTTATGTTTCAACCATTGAAAAATGTTAGTAAAGAAAAGATTATCTCTAGCAATACACTCTTATCTTATTTATACAAAAAAGCTGGTATAAAGTAAGCATTCAGCTATTAGCAGTCCGCTCTTACCTTTTCAATGAATGAAGCAAGCCAAGCCCTCTTTTGAATGCTTACAAAAAATATATAATTTTCAGGTCTATTTTATTAGGTAAATCAAAATGAATCAAGAAAGAATAGCAGTATATTTAAACCAAAAAGCAGAATCATATTTAGCCCAAGGAAAATTAAATGAAGCCGATATAACCTGTAACCAAGCTCTCCAAAAACTAGAAGATTTAGCATTAGTTTTTAATACCAAAGGTGAAGTAATGGAAGCTATTGGTAATCAAGAATTAGCTGAGGAATATTATCAAAAAGCTATAGCTATAAATCCAAACTTATTAGAAGCTTATATTAATTTAGGTAATTTATTTTCCCAACAACAAAAATGGCAAGCAGCAATTGAAAGTTATAATCAAGCTATTCAGTTAAACCAAAATCAGGCAGGGATTTACCACAAATTAGGGGAAGCATTACTACAGTTAAAACGATGGGATGAAGCTGTAATTGCTTATAAAAAAGCTACAGAAATAGATCCTAATTTTCCTTGGTATTATCAGAAATTAGGAGAAGCATTACTACAGTTAAAACGATGGAATGAAGCTATTAATGCCTATCGCCAAGTTATAGCAATAGAACCAAATTTTCCCTGGTCTTACAATAAAATGGGTGATGCTTTTATAAAAGTGAAAAATTGGCAAGAAGCTATTAATGCTTATCGTAATTTTATTAAAATTAAACCAGATTTTCCCTGGTCTTATAATAAACTGGGTCAAGCTTTTATGAAAGTGAAAAATTGGCAGGAAGCTGTTAGCGCCTATCGTCAGTTTATTAAACTTAAATCAGATTCAGATTCAGATTCAGATTTAGATTTGTCTTACAAAAATCTGGGGGATGCCTTAATACAACTGGAAAATTGGTCTGATGCTTTAGCTGCTTACGGTAAAGCGCTGAATATTAATCCTAATTTTTATCAGTTATATGCGGAGTTAGGAGACAAATTTATCAAACTAGAAAAGTGGTCTGAAGCTGTCGAAATATATCAAAATACTATTAAAATTAATCCTAATAATTATTGGTATTATTATAATTTAGGGCAAGCTTTATCTAAACTATCTAAATATGAAGAAGCTATAACAGCTTATCAACAAGCAATTGAAATTGACCCTAACTTACATTTCGCTTACCAAAATTTAGGGGTAGTTTTAGTAAAGTTAAAAAAATGGAATCAAGCTATAGTTGCCTACCGTCAAGCAATTAAAATTAAACCAGATTCTTATTGGTCTTACTATGGTTTAGGAGAAGCTTTAACGAAAGTAAAAAAATGGTCTGATGCGGCAGCAATATATCAGCAAGCTATTAGTTATCAACCAACAGCAATACTATACAAAAAATTAGGGGATGTTCTAGAAACACTAGGTCAGCTAAAAGCAGCAGTTATCAATTATCAAAAAGCTTTAGAGATTTTTCCAGAATCTTTTTGTAATTACGAACCGTTAGTCGATATTTATATGCGACAAAAAAAGTGGTCTGAAGCAAGAAAATATTTCCAAAAAGCTGTAGAAATAGAACCAAATTATGATTTTTTTGGGATTAAACGAGTATCTATAAAAGAAAAGGTAATTGCCTTAACTTATGATGATGGACCGAATCCTCCCTATACTAATCAAATTCTCAATATATTAGACTTTTATCAAGCTCAAGCTACATTCTTTATTCTTGGTAAAAAGATTCAAAAGCATCGCGAACTAGCAAAGTTAATATTAGCTAAAGGAAATGAATTAGGTAATCACTCCTATTCTCATTTAGATTTATCCCAGGAATCTCCAGAATTAATCAGAACAGAAATTGCCAAAACTGATAAGCTTTTACAGCAGTTAGGTGTTACTGAAAAAATTAGATTTAGAGCTCCTTTTGGTCGGTGTAGTTTCTATCTAATGGATATGATATTAGAGATGGAAAACCAATTAATTATGTGGAATATTGACTCGGAGGATTATATAAAAGAAAATGACTCAGTAGAAATTGCTAATCATGTCATAGAAAATGCTAGACCAGGTGCAATTGTTTTAATGCACGATACTGGTACTAAAACAGTAAAAGCTACAGAAATTATTCTGGAAAAATTGACAGCTCAAGGTTATAAGTTTAAGACAGTTTCTGAAATAATTAAAGATGAAGCTTCTCAAATAGAATCACTAGGTCAAAACTAAAATTTTCCGCTTATGTGAATGATTTAGGTAAAAAGATAAACTTGATTTTTGGCAATATTTTAGACTTTTGTTTATGTCAAAAATTACAAAATTTCCCCTCTATCGAAAAAGTAGAATAAAAAACTATATTGTTGTCTGGATAGGGAAGGGAGAAAAAATATATATGTAATACCAATCCCCAAAGATAATGATTATACTTCCTCAAAATTTCAGTTATAACAATCCTATTTCAATTGCCATATTTTTGTGGTAGTTAGGATTCAGAACTTTGAAGATTTTTCGTCAATCTTAACTATTAGAAAAATTCTCACAAATCATTGAGGATTGCTATATTAACTAATAAATTAAGTAAGAGTAATATTTTTAATTATATTAGGCATTAATTGAAGATATCTTATTTCTTTAAATACTACTTCCTACTCCCTTCTTTCAAGAAGATGTAGCAAAAATTTTGAGAAATGGTATAACAGATAATTACCTGGAGAAAATACAGTGAATCAGGAAATATCAGTGATAGATTTAAACCAAAAAGCAGAATATTGTTTAGCAGAAGGAAAATTAAATGAAGCTGAGATACTTTGTAATCAGGCATTAGAAAAACTACAATATTTGGCGTTAGTTTGTAATACTAAAGGCAAGGTACTTGAAGCCATAGGTAATCAAGAATTAGCCCAGGAATATTATCAAAAAGCAATTATAATTAATCCCCATTTTAGTCAACCTCATTCTAATCTAGCTAATCTATATTTTCAGGAAAAAAAGTGGGATTTAGCTATCATTAGTTACCGCAATGCTATCAATAATCAACCTAACTTTCCTTGGAATTACCAAAAATTAGGCACAGCATTAATGGAACTGAAACAGTGGAACGAAGCTGCAATTGCTTTTCGGAAAGTTATAGAATTAAAACCAGATTTTCCTTGGTCTTATCACAAACTAGCGGAAGTATTAATGCAATTACAACAGTGGGATGAAGCTGTAAATATTTATCATCAATTCATAGAATTAAAACCAGATTTTCCCTGGTCTTATCATAAACTTGCCACAGCATTAAAACAATTAAAGCGATTGGATGAAGCTGTGCTTTATTATCATCGCGCCATTGAGAATAATTCTAATTCTGACGAGTTATATAAAAATTTAGGGGAGACTTTAATAGAACTAAAACGGTGGGATGAAGCTGTAATTGCTTATGAAAATGCGATTAATATCAACCCAGATGTAGCAAATAATCACAATAATTTAGGAAAAGTTTTAACTCAACTAAAAAAGTGGGATGAAGCAGTTTTAGCTTATCAAAAAGCTATAGATATTAAGCCGGATTTTTATTGGTACTACCATAATTTATGGGAAGTATTACTCAAAACAAAAAAATGGGATGAAGCAGTCACTAATTATCAACTTGCTCTGAAAACAAATCCTGACTATTATTGGCTTTATTATCAGTTAGGGTATGTGCTACACAAAAAAGGATTAATAGATGAAGCAATTACTTATTATCAAAAAGCTATAAATTTAAAGTCAGATTTACCTTGGTTTAATAAAGACTTAGGAGATGCTCTTTTAGAAACAGGAAATTCAGATGAAGCGATGGATTGTTATATTAAAGCTATTCAACTACAACCTGATTTTTTTCTGGCTTATAATACCCTCAGATCAATTCACAGTTATCAGTTAGTTAAATTAGAGCAAAATCAATTAAGTAAATTGATTAACTGTTACCAAGAAGCTATTAAGATTAAGCCAGAATTTCCTGAGCATTATTTGAATTTAGCTCATATTTTAGCTAAACAAAATAAAATCCAGGAATCAAGCACTTACTATCAAAAAGTATTACAGTTAAAACTAGCAAAAACTCATCCACAATTTATCAATAAACATGGAGGAATCACAGGAGTAGGCAAACCAAATTTTATGATTATTGGTGCAATTAAAGGTGGCACATCATCTCTTTATTTTTATCTGACTAAACATCCCTCAGTCCTACCTGCTGTAGAAAAAGAACTGCACTTTTTTAAGGTTAATTCTTACAAAACAATTGATTGGTATTTATCCCAATTTCCCGCTATTCCAGAACAACAAAATTTTCTCACAGGGGAAGCAACTCCTAATTATATTTATTCTGTAGAAGCAGCAAATAAAGTATTTAGTTATTTTCCCAATATTAAGTTAATTGCTATATTGAGAAATCCTATAGAAAGAGCTGTTTCTCACTATTATATGGATAAACGATTAGGTCAAGAACAAAGAAATTTTGCAGAAGTAGTAGCAGCAGAAACAAAAATATTGCAAAAAATTATAAATCAGTCTCAAAACACTGCTAGTTTTCTGCAAGGTAAAAAAATCAGGTATTTAGGTCTGGGTTTATATCTATATTTTCTTCAAGAATGGATGAATATATTTCCGAGAAAACAGTTTTTAATATTAAAGAGTGAGGATATGTATGAAAACCCGGCAGCGACAACTAAACAAGTTTTTGATTTTCTAGGTTTACCCAATCATCAACTTTTAGAATATAAAAATTACTATCCTGGTTCTTATCCTCCGATAGATGCTAGTTTGCGTTGTCAACTTTCTGAATTATTTCAACCTCATAATCAAAAATTAGAAGAGTATCTTGGCATTAAATTTAACTGGAATTGACGGTTAAGAATTTAAAATTTATGGAGCGAGAGGGAGCTAAATTTATAATATTGAGCAGTCAAAGATTTTCTATAACTTTGAGCTTTTTTAAAAGGGAGAGCTAAATTTCTACTCAAAGATTACTTTAGATTTTCAACTTTTGACTCTCAACTTTCTGGAAAAGGAGACCTAACTTTTCCCTCAAAGAAGACTTTTCACCTTTGACTTTTTACCTTCCACTTTCGGAACAGGGAGACCTAACTTTTTGGCTCAGAGATGACTTTTCACCTTTGACTTTTCCCTTTCCACTTTCTGAAAAGAGAGACCTAACTTTTTGGCTCACAGATGAATTTTCACCTTTGACTTTTCCCTTTCCACTTTCGGAAAAAGGAGACCTAACTTTTTGGCTCACAGATGAATTTTCACCTTTGACTTTTTACCTTCCACTTTCGGAACAGGGAGACCTAAATTTTTGGCTCACAGATGACTTTTCACCTTTGACTTTTTACCTTCCACTTTCGGAAAACAGAGACCTAACTTTTTGCTCAAAGAAGACTTTTCACTTTCCATTTTCGGAAAAGGGAGACCTAACTTTTCCCTCAAAGAAGACTTTTCACCTTTGACTTTTTACCTTCCACTTTCGGAACAGGGAGACCTAACTTTTCCCTCAAAGAAGACTTTTCACCTTTGACTTTTTACCTTCCACTTTCGGAACAGGGAGAGCTTACTTTTTGGCTCAGAGATGACTTTTCTCCGTTGACTTTTTACCTTCC
>JBFRWR010000342.1:0-13288 GCA_051439685.1 Trichodesmium sp. | reverse complement strand
TAAAATTTTTAACCATAAATATCTTAATACTTTACAATACTAAATCCGGTTTACCGAAAAATCAAGGTATAAAGCCTCTCCTTTCAAGGAGAAACAAAAAAAATTTCCTTTTATTCAATCCTATCCGTTTTTAGGGAGAGGTAATTATCAATTATCAATTATCAATTATTGAATTGTAGTGTTTTCTGATTTTGGTAAAAAGGTTGACAAAAATAGTTTCAGCGTTTGCCAAAAAGCTCCTTTGAATAACAGATTTGGTATTAGTTTACTCTTAATTTCCACACCCTAAATTTATCAAAAAAAATGGGTCTAAAACCCCACCTGGATCGGCAAAATGTTTTGGGAGCAGGACATAAATACCCGTTACATGCCTCAACTTATGACTTATGACTTATGACTTATGACTTCGTTAAAACTAGGTTCTAATTAGAGCTGGGTGAATAAATATCAAAGTATTGATAGATAAAGGCTTTAGCCTTTTTATACCCTGAAAAAGTGCAAGCTTTTCGGTCTTACGAGCGGCAAAAAGTTAGGATTTTAGGCTGACTATGGCAGAAAAATCAAGGGATAATTATTCGGACTGCCTCCTTATCATTCCTGACTCCTCCTGTCTCCTGTCTCCTGTCTCCTGTCTCCTGACTCCTACCCTCACCCATAAGACTTTTTCAGCAAACCCTAATTATTTGATTATATCTTTTGATAGTTTATATCAAAAATTTGAAATGCTGACTACTGAGTTATAACTGCTACAAAAATCTCCAATTTCTGTTAGATACCTATATAGCAATCCTATTTTATTTGTGTATAAAAATCTTACCGCTTTTAGGCAAAAGGCAATAGCCGGGAGTTTCACTTTTTTTATCTATTTTTTGATTTGTCACAACCTATTTAGGATTGCTCTAGTATTCAATCATTGTATGAGCGAAGGTAAATTAGTATGCAGAAATTAACCAATAATTAAAAGCTAAAACATCAGCAACACTTCTCCTTAAAAAAAGCTGTTATCCCAGTATTGGGTAGTCAGATATGACCGCTGAATATTAAGCTTTTGTGGATTTCCAAAACTTATAGCGGTTTTCATAAAGGTAGACTAAAAAACTTCTACCTTATATTTTTTTTCCCTACTTTTAAGCCTCAATCTCTGTATTCTATGTTAATGAAAACCACTAGATTTTTCAGTGCCTCATTCCAACGAAAATTCTGATTAATTCTGACTTCCTAAGACAAATTTGGTTAAGCATTCAGCTCTCAGCTTTTTAATTAATGAAGCAAGCTTTCCCTTAACTTATCCTACATTTTCAATCATAGAATTGAAGCATATTCCCAACGAATTTTACTAATAAAGCTGATAGCGTTTGCGCAGCATGACCTAGGAAAGCTCCTCTGTTGGCGCAGCATTCCGCAGAAAAAGAGGCTAGCTGACTACTGAATGCTTACAAATTTGGAATACCTTATACCATTTCTCCATGTGCGCTTAATAAAAGATAACAGCTATTGGTAAAATTCAGGTTTGAGTAATAATTATTAAGCGCATTGTTAGAGAGAAATGGTATTAGCTTAATACCTAAATGCTTACTATCTGTAAAATTTTTTAGCTGAATATTTATGCAATTTTTATGGCGTAATTCTCGGATCAAGTTATCGACTGGATTATTATTTTGGCGTGAAATTGGTCATGGTTCAAAAAATATAGTTTTTCTGCATGGAACTTGGTATGACAGTAGTCAGTGGGTATCAATTATGGAAGGATTAAGTTTAAATTATCATTGTTTTGCACCAGACTTACCAGGATTTAGCGAGTCAGAATTTTATTCTACTAATTACTCAATTAGTCTAATGATAGAATGTTTAGCTGAATATATAGGTGCTTTAAAATTAGAGAATGTTTATTTAGTTGGTCATTCTTTAGGTGGTTGGATAGCTGCTAGTTATGCTCTCAAATATCCAGATCAAGTATTGGGGTTGATTTTATTATCTCCTGAAGGAGTAGATATTCCTAATGTTAAAGCACGTTGGCGATGGTCTACTTGGTTAGCTTCTAAATTTTCTTTTTTGTCTTTTATTTTACGATTAATATATCCTTTTTCTAAACTTTTAGGTATTCACACTAAAGTTAAAAAAAATCTCCAATTTAGAAACAAATTGCTGCTTAATTCAACTGGAAATAAAATTTTGTTTAGGCGGAAGTGGCAGGAAATTAAAGTTGAGTTATTAGCGGAAAATCTATCTTTTTTAAAAGTAAATGTTTTGATTTTACAAGGTTATAAAGATACAGATATTGCTTTATCTATGAGTCAATATTATGCTGATTTATTGCCGATAGTTAAACTTATTTTAATTAATTCTGGTGAGGATAATTTACCTGAACAAATGCCAGATATAGTAATAGAAAAAATTAGGAATGTTTTAACCAATGATAATTTTTAAGATGCTAGTAAATCAATATTTCCTAACTGCTTCATATCTAAAGATATGGTTTGCTGAAAAAGTATTTTTTCTAAGGATAGGAGTCAATAAAACTGGAAATTAGAGAGCAGGTAGGAGGGAAAATTATCCCTTGGTCTTTCTGCACTTAATCTGCCCAAAATACTAAGTTTTTCAACCTGAGATACCTAAAAGCTAGCATTTTTTCAGGTTATAAAAAGGCTAAAATTTTTACCTGTAAAGGCTTTTATATTTAATTAGGGTTTGCTTATGGAAAGTCTTTTTGTTGAGGTAGGGAATAGGGAATAGGGAATAGTTAAGAGTCAGGAGAAATGCGAAATGAGTCAGGAGGTCGTTGGCAAATTATCCCTTAATTTTTCTGCCTCGCTTCAGCCTCAAATCCTAACTTTTTCACCTCCCTAGACGGAAAACCTTGCACTTTTCCCAGACCAAAAAAGGCCAATACCTTTATCAGTCAATGCTTTGATATTTAATCAGCAAGCCCTAATTAGCAAGCCTTAAGAGACTATTTGTCAAATAAGTATTAAGAGAACTAATAGTTACTAAAATCCCAAATTGGTCATATTTCTAATAATTGAAATCTAGTAAGTAGATAGATATGAGGTAAATATATTCCGAGACGAGTGAAGTGAGAAATATTTGTGTTGATTTCTTCGGACCTACTCCGTACTCTCTATCTCATTTTTATCTTTCCTGATACATTGAATCTCTAATATAGTATTTCTCAAGTTACTGAGATAAAGTTGTTTTTCTTCTTTTCTATTCCTGCTCAATTTACTAATCTCTGCTCCCTACTAAACTAAAATACCGTAAGCATTTCCTGCGGAATGCTGCGCGACATGAATTAGCAGCGAAGCAAGCGAAACAAATATTAGCAGTCAGCTCTCAGCTCTTCCTGCGGAATGCTACGCAAACAGGAAAAATACCTCGCCTTTAAAATAAATATAGAGCTAACTTTTAGACTTTTTTTGTAGTAAGTTGAATTCTAGTTTAATCAGAACCCTCAAGAAAATGGTGGAAATAAAGCTTTTATTCCATATATATCTGAATGCTGATAAAATGCCTAAAACTGTGTATTCTTATTTTTGTTTCTGCGCGTACTTATCTTCCTCATTTTCCCACACTTTCTACACCTTTTTTTTACCTACTAAATTAGCTGTTTCAGTCTACTATTCTTTACTCCTTCACTAATTCTGTTGCTAATTTTTGAAGATGAATTATTTTATGAGTAGCCATTAGAGAGATACGAATGCGACTAATATTAACAGTTGGTGGACGAATTGCTGGAGCGAATATTCCTGCTTGTTTTAGCTTTTCTCCTACTTTTAATGCTTCTGCTGCATTTTTCAGAGGAAAACAAATTATTGGTGACTGGTAATTCGATATTTTTTTCCCTTGATAAAAAAGTTGATTTTCTGCCTCTAATAAATTTCTGAGAGTCTCTACATTTTGCCATAGTTGAAAACGACGTTTTGGTTCTTCTTGGATAATTTTTATAGCTGTTAAAGCAGCAGCAGTATCAGCAGGTGTTAAACCTGTAGTATATATCCAAGTAGGTGTTCTATTTTTGAGAAACTCAATTAATTGTTTTGAGCCAGCAACATAGCCTCCTAAACTTCCTAATGCTTTGCTAAGAGTACCAATCTGAATTAATTCTTTTCCTGTACAATTAAAATGTTCGACACAACCTCCCCCATTAATTCCAAATACCCCTGTTGCATGAGCTTCATCTATTAATAACATACTGTTGTATTTTTCGGCTAAATCTAATAATAATGGTAATTTACATAAGTCACCATCCATACTAAAAACACTATCTGTAATTATTAAAGTTCGACGATATTTTTCTCGATGTTGTTCTAATTTATTTGTCAAATCTTCAAGATTATTGTGACTATATTCGACAATTTTTGCACCACTAAGAATCGCTCCATTTTTGAGGCTAGAATGATTATATTTATCTGAGAAAATTAAGTCACGTTGACTGACTAATGTAGATATTACACCAAGATTTGCTAAATATCCTGAACTAAATACTAATGCTGCTTCTGTTTGTTTTAATTTGGCTATTTCTTGTTCTAATTCCTGATGTATTTCTCGATTACCTGTTAATAAACGAGAGCCTGTACTACCTGTTCCAAATTCTTTTGTTGCTTGAATAGCTGCCTCAATTAAACGTCGATCGCCTGCTAATCCTAAATAATCATTACTAGCAAAATTTATTAGTTGTTTTCCTTCTAATTTTATTATTGCACCAGGAAGACTTTCTATTTTTTTGACTGAACGATACCAGTTGGCTTTATGTATTGTTGATAGGGACTGCTCTATCCAACTATAGGAATTACTCGTCATTTTCTCTGATTATATTTAGTAAGTATCTGTGCCAAATTAATTTAACATTTTTCAGATAGTAGGGAGTAGGAAGTAGGGAAAAAATAATTTGCTCTACCTACTTAACCTCAACCGCAAATATATAATTAATTTTGCTTGACTACTTATTTTAAATAATTATTTCTAGGTTACTTATTCAGCAAAATTAGACAATTATTTTATTATCTAGCAATCCTATTTTATTCATGTCAAAAATATTACTGCTTTTTCGGGAATAGGCAACAGTTGGGAGTTTCATTTTTTTGATTGAGTTTTTGATTTATCACAACCTATTTAAGATTACTATAGCATTTTTTATTTAGGCAAAATAGAATATAAACTTTATCTAATACCAAATTAATATGAAGTTGCATAGAATAAAATTTTAATCAGAGTTTACTGTATCTCAAGATAGGTGACTTAATTAACTCATAATTCTATGCAGCTTTACATAAAATTGGTATAAGCATTCAGCTATTATACAGTTTTGATAAATATTTTATTAAATATTTTATACAAATGACTAAGAGATTTTTTAGGAGTAGGGAGTCAGCAGTCAGGAGTCGCATGGGAATTGCTTCAATACCATGTTTGAGCTGCGTAAATTATATTTTTTGTAAAATGGACATATTATGAAAAGTCTTTTTATTGCCCTTACTATTCGTAACATTCTTTTTTCAAATTGCTATTAGGATTCAGCTTTTCCGACAGAATGCTGCGCATTTATGTCGCGCAGCGAAGCAAGCGAAATAGCTTTTTGAATAAATTCACCCAACAAATGAGTTAATAACTCATAAGTTTTTGTGTCTGTAGATTTTATATTCCCTATTGCCTTTGACAAAATTGAAATATATAGTCTAATATCAAATCCGGTAGCATTGGTATAATTCAGTATTGAGTAATAATTTATTGATATTTTAGAGTAGAATAGGATTTTATTCCTACTGAAGATAGAAATTATATTACCCAATTATTAATAATTAATAATTAAATAATTCGCGCCTTGAAGCCTCCCCTTGGATAGGGGAAAAAAGCGGTCGAGGGATGGCGAGGAGACCTCGCCATATCCAATCGACCAAGAGAAGAAATGATATTTCCCGATATTCAATTCCGTAACGGTTAAAACCATCTTGTAATTATCAATTATCCATTATCAATTATCAATTAATGAATCCGAAGCCAACGGATTTGATATAAATACTAAACATTGTAGCTGATAGCTGATAAGGCAGTTCCCACCATAGGAGGCTAGCTGATGGCTGAATACTTACAACAAAATAAATTACATATTTTAGAGACTGAAGTCCTCACTTTATAAATATCACTTGTGTAAATAATTCTGTGTAGGCGCTTACCACTTAATCAATTTTTCTACTGGATGTTTAAAACTTTTATTAGCGATAAATTAGTTTTAAATTTTATAGCAAATACTCCTATTTTTTTTAATTTATTCTTGGTAGGCAAATATCTCAATTATTTGTTATAATATATAAACTGTCTAAAAAGAAGCACCATGAATTCAATAGTGCTAGAACGGTTGAGAAAATATTCGATTTTGTTCTTTATTTAGTGAGGTCCTAATGGCTAAACGCCGCAATCCAAAAAAAGAGAAAGCACAACGTAATCAAGCTTATGCAAGGAAGTTTCGTAAGAAAAAGAATACAGGTTTTTTCTCTAAGCGATATTCATCTAAGTTTGCATCTGGCAATAATAATGATAATTCCCAAAATTCAGAAGAAAGTGCTGGTGCTGTAGAAGAATAACATATCTAAATTGTTCAAAATTCCCAGCTATGAATTTTGAAATCCTAACAAAATCTAGATTTGAGTTTCTACCTCTTAAATCTAGATTTTTACAATTAAATTAAATTTAATTAAATTAATTAAACCAATTAAACCAATTTCTGCTTGGCACTGGCAATTTCTGCTTTTACTTGTGCAAAACCTGTTCCACCATAACTATTTCGTGCGGATACTACTTGATAGGGAGCGATCGCTTGATAAATATCTTCTGCAAATGCGGGATGTAATTCTTGCCATTCTTCTAGAGTTAAATCTTTGAGTAATTTACCAGCAGAAATACAAGTTTTGACAACTTTACCTACTAAATTATAAGCCTCTCGAAAAGGTACACCACGAGATGCTAAATAATCAGCTACGTCCGTAGCATTAGAAAAGTCTTCTGCTACTGCTTCTGCTAAACGAGAGTTATTAAACTGTAAACCTTCGTCCAGTAAAATTGTCATTGCTTCTAGACAACTTTTAACTGTTTTAACAGTATCAAATAAACCTTCTTTATCTTCTTGTAAATCTTTATTATATGCTAGTGGTAGACCTTTCATTACTACTAACATACCTTGCAAATGCCCAAAAACCCTGCCTGTTTTTCCTCTAACTAATTCTGGCACATCAGGATTTTTCTTTTGAGGCATAATACTAGAACCTGTAGCACAACTATCAGTTAAAGTAACAAACCTAAATTCTTCAGAAGACCATAAAATTATTTCCTCTGCCAACCGACTTAAATGCACCATAATTATACTAGATGCACAGAGAAATTCTATAGCAAAATCTCGGTCACTTACCCCATCTAAACTATTAGCATAAGGTTTTTCAAACCCTAATAATTCAGCAGTATAATGTCTATCAATAGGAAAAGTTGTACCTGCTAAAGCACCACATCCCAGCGGAGAAATATTTACTCGATGATAAACATCTCCTAAACGTTCCCAGTCTCTTTCAGCTTTCTGAAAATAAGCCAAAAGATGATGAGACAAACTTAAAGGTTGCGCTCTTTGTAGATGAGTATAACCAGGAATTAAAGTTTCTATATTAGATTCGGCTAACCTTAATAGAACTTTTTGAAAATTTCTCAGTAAAGTTCTAATTTGTGTAATTTGTTGCCGTAGATAAAGTCTAGTATCAGTTCCTACTTGATCATTCCTTGACCTAGCTGTATGTAGCTTTTTGCCAACATCTCCAGTAATTTCTGTTAGTCTTTTTTCTACAGCAAAGTGAACATCTTCAGTATCTTCATTTATTTGAAATTTACCTTCTCGATATTCTTGACGAATTTTGTCTAAACCGCTTAATAATTTTTCTCCTTCATCTGTAGAAATAATACCTGTTTTAGCTAACATTTTTGTATGAGCTATTGAGCCAGTAATGTCATGCTCAATCAATTCTATATCAAAGCTAATACTTGCATTAAACTTAGCGATAGTAGGATGCAACGCCTTTTCAAATCTTTGGCTCCAGGTTTGTTTATCTTGCGTCATTTTGCAGATTTTTTTTCCTGTTTAATAATATGATTTTAATAGTTAGTAATTATGGCAAAATACTTTTCACCATCCAACCAATTACCAGACCAACTACAAGTGCCCATAGTTGACCACATTCTATAAAATTGCTCCAAGCTTTTTGCACATCAGCCCATAAGTCTACATCAACTTGTTGAGCAAAAATTTGCCAACTATAGAATAATTTTGGTCTGAACAAATCGCAAAAATTACTGACATTATTAATCAAGGCTAGACCTGTTGTTTTAGAAATAAAAATATGATTAATCATTTATTTCTTCTCCTGTAGAAGATTTTACTCTCATTACAACTAAAGTCATATCATCTGGGTTATGATTTCCTTCACCCACAAATTGTTTTACTTGAGCAAATAAGTAGTCTAGTATTTTTTGTGGTTCTTGATAATTTTGACACGCAAATTTAAAGGCTGCGCTTAATTTAACATCATCGTAACGATCGCCATGTTTATTAGCTGCATCTGTAAAGCCATCTGTGTAATACATCACAGTATCTCCTGGATGAAGTTTGACTTGGGCCTCGTGATATTCTGGTTCTACTTCTAAACCAACCAACATTCCCACAGTATCCAATTCGACTATAGAATTACTAGCAGCTTGCCATAACATAGGAGGATGGTGAGCTGCATTACTATAGGACAAAACGCGGGTTTCTGGATCGTACTCTGAATAAAACAGAGTTACAAATCTATGGGAACTTTCCAGATCGGCGTACATTACTTGGTTGAGATGTTGTAATACTCGTGCTGGTGAGTGACGGTTTAATACCTCCGCTCTTAACATCCCCCTAGTCATAGTCATAATTAAACCAGCAGGTACTCCTTTACCCATCACATCTCCGATGACTATACTCCAACGACAGGGTTGCTGTTTTTTCTGCTTGGAGTTTAGCTGGTCATAGTTAGAAGGGATAAAGTCGTAATAATCTCCTCCTACTCTGTTTGCTGTTTGACAACGAGCTGCCAGAGCAATACCTGGAATTTCTGGACATTTTGGTGGTAATAGTCGCAGTTGAATTTCTGCTCCTATTTCTAGCTCTCTGTCCAAACGTTCTTTTTCTCTTAAAGAAGTAGACAGTTCGTCGTTAGCGATCGCCACTGCGGTTTGATCTGCTACTAGACGAATTAATTTTTGTCTTGCTGGTGTCCAGATATATTCTGGGTCGTGACTAAAGACATATAGACGGCCTCGTTCTGAGTTTTTGACAATAATTGATGTCCCGAATAATTGAACATCATTTCCTAGATAGTTACTAACTTGGTAGTCCAGACTAGCTGTTTGAATAGGAATTTCTTCTAGTTCTACAGGTAAGGTTGTTTCTGTAATTAATTGACGGGTTGCTATTTCTAATGCTTGTCTAATGTCTTGGCATTGACGACCTTCTTGACAATGTAATTGTTGAAATCTTACTTGTCCATCTGGTTTAAATAATACCAGCGCCCCACCATCAGCATCGGTTACTCGACTACCCATCAATGGAATCAATTCTAGAAACTGATTTAGATTATTGAAGCTACGGAGAGCAAAGCCTAGAGAACTTAATAAATCATTAACATTTTGTTGTTCTCCATGTAGATTGGCTACCATTTTTTTCTCTTTTAGGGTATGCACTGATGTTACTTGTAAAGATTTATCAGGAGGAGTATGCTCGGTCGGTTCAGGGGAGTTTCGGTACACAGGCACTACATTCATATAGTTTTTTTGGGATTAGGTTTATTTATTAATTTTTATTTAAGCTTGAGGTTCTATCTTGAATTAAATTTGATTAGCTCAAATTATGGCAAATTTTAGTTTCGCTGTTTGCTGTTTGTTAGATGGTTTTGATGAGAGTTATTTTATAGTTATTAGCTTTTTTTTAATTACAGTTTTTTTTCCTGTAAGTAATATGGGGGAGCTATATTATTTATGCGCATTAGTGAAGCATTAACAGTTATAGATATGGTTATGACTAGAACCGTAATTTTTCACTTTTTTGTTCTTCTTAATTTATGTATGAGAGATTTTAATTTTATAGACAATCTTGCGCTTCCCTAGGGTTATTAAATTTCATATATGCTATTAGGCGTATTATTTTCCGGGAAAAATTGACAGTAACTTTCATCACAGTAGTTTCAATCTTTGAGTTGATTTTCACCTATAATTATTTAGTTGATTAAGTTAATCATCTTTAGACTGTGTTTATCTACTAATGTAATGTCTTTTTTCCGGCTTAATCTCAAATAGTTGCAATGTAAATTTATTCATATTTACTTGATATTGCCTTTGTTTTTAGGCAATTCCTATTTATAATTACCTAATTTTTTTCTACTTTTAGAATTTACTTTTTTCTTGATTCTATTTATCTAAGAAACTTAAGAGTAAAAGAAAAAAGTAGTTAAATTAACACTAGCATAGAGCAAGTTTTTTAGATTAGATGAAATCCTCTCATTTGTCTCGGAAATTTAGTTTAGTTATAACAGCTAACAATATAGCTATTTTCCTTTTTTTACTACCTTTGCAATAATCTCAAAATCAAGTTAAACTTAATAGCCATCTCTAGATAGAATATGAACATTAAGTATATATCAAGGTAAGTCACCCTTAAATATTTCAATAACTAACATTTCACAAAAATTTTATAATTACTATATTTGTTTCCTATAGTTTGACCAATTATGAAAGGTAGTCTAATTACTAGGATGACTAGCCAAGGAAAAAAATATTAATTTCTCTAGGAAGAGCAAAGTATTCTGATATTACCAAATTTAACTAATTTTTCTAAAAAAAATACTCATTTTTTCATAAATGCTATTTTCTTTGAATAGTATTAATCATTCTCAATCATCACAGGGAGTAACCTTTAACCACTGAGAAGCGCTTCAACAAATTCATAGCTTGAAAATGGACGAAGGTCTTCTATACTTTCTCCCACACCAATAAAGCGAATAGGTAGACCAAGTTGATGCACGATAGCTAATGCCACACCACCCCTAGCAGTTCCATCGAGTTTTGTCAATACCACCCCACTAAGTTTAGCAGCTTTGGCAAATACTTCTGCTTGCCGTAAACCATTTTGACCAAGTGTAGCATCTAACACCAGTAGGGATTCTACCACCGCATCTGGTGCTTTTTTCTCAACTATCCTGTGGATTTTACTAAGTTCATCCATCAAATTTTTCTTATTTTGTAATCTTCCGGCTGTATCTACCAGTAATAATTCAGTATTTCTGGTTTGAGCTGCTACTATACCATCAAAGACTATAGCTGCTGGATCAGTATTTTTACCAGGATTAGCAATTACCTCTACTCCTCCCCGTTGTCCCCAAATTTTCAACTGTTCTACTGCTGCTGCTCTAAATGTATCTGCTGCTGCGATTAAACATTTGTAGTCTGACTTAGTAGCTAGATGAGCAATTTTACCAACAGTTGTCGTTTTACCTGCTCCATTGACACCATTAAATAACCATATATTTAAGGTTTCTTTTTCTGGGACAAAAGTTAGATTATATGCAGAACTAGCTATCTCTGAATCTTGAAACGGCCGATCTAGGATATCTCTTAATATTTTTTTGAGATAAGCGATCGCCTCTTCTGGAGGTAAAGCTTCTTCCCGTAATTTATTTTGTAGAGTTTCTATGATATAGTCCGTTGCCTCTACTCCTACGTCAGCTTGCAGTAACATGGACTCTATTTCCATAACTGCATCTTGATTCAAAGGACCTTGGCCGACAATTGCCCTCAATTGGTTGAGCAAGTTACGCCGGGTTCTATCTAGTCCTTGTCGTAATTTCCTGAGCCAAGAAATTTCTTCGGCCGAAACTTGATCGGGACGACGACCTTGAGCGGCTAGAACTTCTGCTGACCAGAGAAATGCTTCGTCCAAAATTAATGGGTCTATTTCTTCTGTTTGGGTTTCTATGGTTGTTTCTTGGACAGTTTCTACTTCGGGTTCTTCTATGGCCGTTTCTTTGAGACGTTCTACTCTAGCTTGTCTTTCTGCTTGCGCTTTTGCCCAGAAAGGTAAATCTGCTGATGGTTGATTTGCCGTTGTAGTTTCTTCTATAACTGAATCTGACTCTACCTGAGTTTCTAATTCTGGAGGTTTAGTTTCTCTGGGTACGGTTTCCTCTACTACTGGATTTGTTTTAGTCTCAGCGTCTGTTACTGTAGATTCTGTTTTTTCTGCTGGAATAATATTTTCTTCCACTACAGTTTTGGGCGACTCTGGTACGCTTGACTCAACTTTTTCTATTGTTCCAGGTGTTTGAGTTTCTAACTTGGCTTCTGTTGCAACTGTATCTGTAGCGGTTGGAGATGTTACTTCAGTTTTTTTCTGTTCCTGAATATTTTTGTAAGCTGCTTTAGCCCAACTCAAGTAATCTTCTGTAGTTTCTGTAGACTCTTCTGTTGACTTTTCTTCTGATTCATCGACTTTTTCTGTCCCTTCTGTCTTAACTTCAGGTGTCTGCTTTGAACTATCTTTTGAGTTGTCATTATACTGACGACGAAACCAATTGAAAACCATATTTATTTTTAGATATTTTTTGCTTTTAATATTTCAAATACTCTATTTTAGACTGATTTGTGTTCAGTTATAGCATAATTATAATTTTTGAATTTCCCTGAGTCATTTCAGTTATCAGTTATCAGTACCTATCCTCTGGCTAAACTCAGAGGCTTGAAATACTGAAGATTATTTCTTTTATCCCCTTATAAAGGGGAAGCTTGAGACCTGATTTTTTGGTTAATTGGCTAATTTGCTCCATTCAAAATATCCATGATTAAGAAATTAAAGGAATTGACAAGGGGAAAGGCATTTTTGTCTCGAACGATTATTCTTTAGTTTTTATATCGTTGATTTTTTTCATATACTAATCGGTGCAAGATTTTTCAAAAAAACTGTAGGGGTTTGGTTTATAAATTTAATCTAGCACTATAGTTTCTCTCTACTAGATTAATTAAGTTCAAGCTGATTCTAATTCCGGTGAGATTTCACTGAAGATTTTGTCGTGGCAAATTAGAGTTAATCATTTTTGAGAGAGTTAATAGATTGGTAGATTTAATCTAGCACTATAGTTTCTCTCTAGGAGATTAATTAAGTTCAAGCTGATTCTAATTCCGGTGAGATTTCACTGAAGATTTTGTCGTGGCAAATTAGAGTTAATCATTTTTGAGAGAG
>JBFRWR010000341.1:0-12632 GCA_051439685.1 Trichodesmium sp. | reverse complement strand
CAGATGAATTTATTTATGCTTTTTTGGCAGAAGATTTGGAGAAGTTAGAAAATCCTCCAGCACAAGATATTGATGAAGATATGGAAACAGTTTTAATGACTCCTCAAGAATTAGAAAAAGCTATTTTAGAGGGAGAATTTGTAGATGCTAAATCTATCTGTAGTTTATTCTTAGCTAAACCATTTTTGTAAGCAATTTTCAGCACTCAGCTATTAGCTATCAGCTTTTGATTTTGTCTAAACATTTAGCTATTAGCTATCAGCTAGTATCCTGTGGAGAAACTCCGTTAACAGCAATAATATCTAAATCTTAAGAAGGGGTTTTCAATGAAAATAGCCTTTAAAAGTATGCTTTGATAGTAAAATTCAATTTACATCATTAATAAAGGTTTTATTTCCAACTAAAATAAATGGCTGATAGCTGATGGCTGAATCCTGAATGCTCATCTATTGCTAATAGCTGACTGCTTTTATAACAGTAAACTAAAACAAAATGTCTAACTTAATTCTATTTTGGCATCGTCGTGATTTACGAATTTCAGATAATATCGGATTGACAGAAGCATCTCAAGAAAGTCAAACAGTAGTAGGTATATTTTGTCTTGACCAAAATATTCTGAAACGAGACGATATTGCTCCTGCAAGAGTAACCTATATGCTTGGTTGTTTAGAATATCTAAAAAAACGCTACCAACAAATAGGAAGTCAACTATTAATAATCTCAGGAAAACCTACAGAAACTATACCAAAATTAGCAACTTTTTTAGAGGCAAAAGCTGTATATTGGAACCTAGATGTAGAACCTTATAGTAGGGAACGCGATCGCCAAGTTAGAGAAAATTTAGAAACAGTAAATATTCAGGTAAAAAACTTTTGGGACCAACTCCTTCATTCCCCAGAAGAAATATTTACTGGAACAAAAAAACCCTATACTGTCTACACTCCTTTCTGGAAAAAATGGAGTAGCAAAAAAAAATCTAACCCATTCAATACTCCACGACTCAAAGGTTTAACTGAAGAGCAACTTCAACACACAAAAAAAATAGGAGTTATTGACTTACCAACTGCCAAAGAATTAGGATTTAATTGGGAAAATCAACTCATTCTTCAACCAGGAGAAACAGCAGCATTAGAAAAATTAGAAACATTTTCTAATGAAGCAATATATTCATATCAAGAACAACGAGACTTCCCTAGTATTGATGGAACATCTCAACTAAGTGCTGCTCTAAAATTTGGTACTATTGGTATTCGTACAGTTTGGGCAAAAACTCAAGAATTAATCAAAAATTGCCGTAGTGAAGAAGCATTTGCAAATATAGAAACCTGGCAAAAAGAAATAGCATGGCGGGAATTTTATCAATATGTTATGTACCATTATCCCCAATTAGAAACAGGTCCTTATCGAGAACATTGGAAAAATTTTCCTTGGGAGAATAATGAAGCAAATTTTCAAACTTGGTGCGAAGGAAAGACAGGTTATCCTATTATTGATGCTGCTATGCGTCAGTTAAATGAAACAGGTTGGATGCACAACCGTTGTCGGATGATAGTTGCTAGTTTTCTGACCAAAGATTTAATTATTAATTGGCAATGGGGCGAAAAATATTTTATGCAGAAATTAATAGATGGCGACCTTTCTGCTAATAATGGAGGTTGGCAATGGAGCGCATCAAGTGGAATGGATCCAAAACCTTTGAGAATATTTAATCCTACATCTCAGACACAAAAATATGACCCTGAAGCAGAATATATTCGGGAGTGGGTGTCAGAGTTGCGGAGTGTAGATACAGAATATTTAGTAACTGGTAAAATTCCTGAATATGAACGAGAAGCTGTAAATTATCCCGCACCTATTGTTGACCATAAAAAACGACAACAATTATTTAAGTCTCTTTATCAGGAACAAAAAAATTGATTTTGTTCTTTTGGTTAAGAGAAATAAAAATTAGTGCTGTGTGATTACGACACCTTAAATTATTTAATAATCTCTCAAAAAAGAGGAACAGTAAAGATGAAAAAATTGCTAAAAACTCCATCAATTAAATCTAAAAACTGGTCAATTGAAAAACTACCAGGTTTAAGTAAACAACATCAAATATTACTGATAGAAAATGGAATTACTACTACTAGAAAACTACTAGAAATAACCTACACTCCCCAACAAAAATTAAGCCTCGGAAGTCAACTACAAATTCATTATCAATGTGTTAATAAATGGATAGCATTAGCAGATTTAGCCAGAATTCCTAGCGTTGGCTGTCAATACTGCGGACTCCTGCTTCATTCTGGCATTGCTTCAGTTGTCCAATTAAGTCAAATTCCAATTCACAGATTGCACCAACAAATTCTCAAATTACAGGTATCAACTATGCAACGTCGAGACCTTTGTCCTTCTGTTGATTTAGTTCAAGAATGGGTTAAAGAAGCTAAAATTTTATCATCATAGTCTAAGCACTTAGCTATTAGCGGTCAACTATCAGCTTTTTATATCAATTTTATGTGAAGTCATAAAGCAATTTGGTAAATTCATTAATTTATCCGTATTGAATAGACATCTCTGAAAATATTTACCCCTTAAAGAAAGTGATTTAATAATACCAATTTCATCAGCTTAAACAACACTTCTAAAAGTATCTATCAAGCTTGAAATCTAAGATATAAAATTTTTGGTAGCCTGACTTTAGGAAATTGCTATAACTAATCGCTGATGATACTTTAGCTGAATGCTGAATGTTTACATCATAGTTGATAATTAATTAGCTATTTTTATAACAGCAATTATATTTTTTTGAGAAATATTTAACTCAAAATAGTATTAACTATATCTCAAAAAGAAACTGATGATAAATCTTAGACAGTGGAAATGTTTTTCCAACTATTCTCTATTCCCTAATTCCCGGCTAAACAACTTTCAATTGTTGCTAATACCGACTCAGATAAACTAGGTAAATCGTAACCACCCTCTAAACCAAATAATATTTTAGGAGTTATTTGTAAACAATATTTTGTAAATAATCCATAGTCTTGTGGTTGTAGAGAAATATTCGCTAATGGGTCGTCATGGTTAGCATCATATCCCGCACTAATAATTAATAAATCTGGTTGAAAATTAGCTAAAAATGGTATGACTTTTTCCTCAAATGTAGGTTGATAAATAGCCATTGTCGTACCTGGTGACATGGGTAAATTTAAGACATTATTGTAAGAACCATGTTCGTCAGCAGACCCTGTTCCCGGATAACAGGGAGATTGATGGAGGGAACAGTAGGCGATATTCTCCTTTGTTTCTACAATTTCTTGAGTACCATTACCATGATGTACATCCCAGTCAAGAATAGCAACTTTGTTAATATCTGGTTGCTCTAAAGCATAATGAGCAGCGATCGCTGCATTAGAAAATAAGCAAAATCCCATTCCCCGTTTTGTTTCAGCATGATGTCCGGGAGGTCTAGCTAAGACAAAAGCAGGTTTCCCATTTGCCAAAACTAAATCAACCCCATCTAACCAAGCACTTACCGCTAATAATGCTACATCGTAACTTTTAGCAGAAATTGGTGTATCTGGACCCAGATAACCCCCACCGTGATTAGCTATTTCTGCAACTGTTTCAATATGCTCGCGACTGTGAACTTGTTGTAGCAGTGACATCAATAACGAATTACGTTTTTCTAACGGAGTCGGTGAGTACCATTCCAGTTTTTCATTATTAGGAAAAGTTTTGAGTGCTTTGACAATAGCAGTTAAACGTTCTGGTCGCTCTGGATGTAGCATCCCAGTTTTATGTTCCAGAAATTCCTCAGAATAAATAACAGAAACCATCACTTTTTTAGATATTGGATAAAATTTATAATTGCAATTATACCAAGATTTGAACTTAAAATCAAAATGTAAAATATAGCAATCACTAAATCAAATGTGATAATTTTACTCTTCCCTAAAAATATAGAAAATAGCAGTTTAAGGATTAATGTATCTTAGTTTATTCCTTCTTACCTGTTCTCTGTTCCCTATTCCCTATTCCCTCAAAGTCTACAATATCTCAAGATTTACATAATAGACATAGGCGTGATCATCAAAAATAAAATCAATTCTTATCCACAAATTATCAATTTTTTATCCCTGTTCACTGTTCCCTCTGTTCTGGATATTTCTAATATTCCTATACCGAGATATTGGATAAAATTTATAATTGTAATTATACCAAGATTTGAACTTAAAATCAAAATGTAAAATATAGCAATCACCGAATCAAATGTGATAATTTTACTCTTCCCTAAAAGTCGAGAAAATAGCAGTTTAAGGATTAATGTATCTTAGTTTATTCCTTATTCTCTGTTCCCTGTTCCCTATTCCCTCAAAGTCTACAATATCTCACAACTTAAAATCAAAATTTCTAATATAGCAATCACTGAATTAAATGTGATAATTTTACTATTCCCTAAAAGTCGAGAAAATAGCAGTTTAAGGATTAATGTATCTTAGTTTATTCCTTATTCTCTGTTCCCTATTCCCTGAAAATCTACAATATCTCAGAATTTACATAATAGACATAGGGGTAATAATCAAAAATTAAATCAATTCTTATTCACAAATTATCAATAATTTTTTCTCCCTGTTCCCTGTTCCCTGTTCCCTATTCCCTGTTCCCTGTTCCCTGTTCTAATATTGCTATACTAAGATATTTGTCATTAATTTTATCATCAAACCATAGACAAAACATGCTATAATTTCAGAGATAAACAGCATAATTTTGCCAAATATACGGAAATTAAACAGAAAAAATCCGATTTTTTGGGTTGGCTGTGAGTTACTTATAAATTTAACGGAGTTTTTGATTCTATGACTACTTCTGAGTCACGGATTCTACCAACAGATTTGCGGAATGAAATGTCCCAATCATACCTAGAATACGCCATGAGCGTAATCGTAGGAAGGGCATTACCTGATGCTAGAGACGGCCTCAAACCAGTGCATCGTCGCATACTCTACGCCATGAATGAATTAGGTTTGACAGCAGATCGACCTTTCCGAAAATGCGCCCGTGTTGTGGGTGAGGTACTAGGTAAGTATCACCCCCACGGAGATACCGCAGTCTATGATGCCCTGGTGAGAATGGCTCAAGATTTCTCGATGCGATCGCCACTGATTCAGGGTCATGGTAACTTTGGTTCAGTGGATAACGATCCTCCTGCAGCGATGCGTTACACAGAATGTCGTCTGCAATCACTGACTTGTGACGCAATGCTGCAAGATATTGATGCAGACACAGTAGATTTTGCTGATAACTTTGATGGTTCTCAACAAGAACCGTTGGTACTTCCTTCCCGCGTCCCGCAACTATTCCTGAATGGTTCGTCAGGAATTGCAGTGGGAATGGCAACCAATATTCCGCCTCATAATTTGGGAGAACTGATTGATGGTTTAGTCGCACTAATTCATAACTCAGAAATAACTGAGAACGAGTTAATGCACTATATTCCCGGACCTGATTTTCCGACAGGCGCTCAGATTTTGGGTAAATCTGGGATTCGCGATGCTTACACACTTGGTCGCGGTTCCATCACAATGCGGGGTGTCGCTACCATAGAAACTATAGAAAATCGCGGTCGCCCTGATAAAGAAGCTATCATTGTCACAGAGTTACCGTACCAAACCAACAAAGCAGCATTAATTGAAAAAATTGCCGAACTGGTGAATGACAAAAAAATTGACGGTATTTCTGATATTAGGGACGAGAGCGATCGCAATGGAATGCGAATCGTGATTGAACTGAAACGAGATGCTTATCCTAGAGTTGTATTGAATAATCTCTACAAACAAACAGCTTTACAATCTAATTTCGGAGCCAATATTTTAGGCTTAGTCAATTCAGAACCCCAGTTATTAACCCTGAAAAAATATCTGGAAGTTTTTCTAGATTTTCGGGTAGAAACTATTACGAGAAGAACTGAATATGAACTGAGAAAAGCTGAAGAAAGAGATCATTTATTGCAAGGTTTACTAATTGCTTTAGATAATCTTGATGAGATTATTCAATTAATTCGTCAGGCTGCTGATTCACCGACAGCTAAACAAGAATTAATCGAAAATTATGGTTTATCGGAAGTTCAATCAGATGCAATTTTACAAATGCAGTTAAGAAGATTAACAGCATTAGAAGCACAAAAAATTCAAAAAGAACACGAAGAATTGCTGATAAAAATTGCTGACTTACAAGATATATTAGCTAAACGGGAACGTATTCTAGAAATTATTGAAAATGAAGCTCTAGAAATTAAAGAACGTTATGGAACTCCGAGAAGAACTGTCATTGAATTGGCAGAAGGAGAACTAGATGATACAGACCTAATTGCCAATGAAAAAGCAATTATTTTGTTGACAGAACAAGGGTATATTAAACGGATGCCACTTAATACTTTTGAAGCTCAAAGTCGAGCAACTCGCGGTAAGTCTGGCACGAAAATGAAAGAAGATGATGGAGTTGAACATTTTCTCAGTTGTTGCGACCATGATAGTATTTTATTCTTTACTCAAAGAGGAGTAGTTTACTGTTTAAATGCTTATCAAATTCCTATAGGTTCTCGTGTAGCAAGGGGAGTACCAATTGTGCAAATGTTACCAATTCCACGGGATGAAAAAGTTACTTCCATAGTCACAGTTTCTGAGTTTACCGATGATGAATATTTGATTATGTTAACTAAAGGTGGTTTGATTAAAAAAACACGTTTATCAGCATTTGCAAATATTCGTTCCAATGGATTAATTGCCATTTCTCTTGCAGAAGGAGACCAATTAAGATGGGTAAGGAGAGCGAGAGTAGATGATAGTGTAATTATTGGTTCTAGTTCTGGCATGGCAATTCATTTTAGAACTGATGACAAACAATTGCGTCCTTTAGGTAGAAATACAAGAGGTGTAAAATCCATGAAATTAATCAAAGGCGATGAATTAATTAGCATGGATATTTTAAGCAGTTCAGTTATAGATAAAATTGCTGATATAGATGAGGAAAATTTAGAAGTAGAAGAGGAAGATTTAGAAGTAGATATTGACGAAATAGAAGAGGTAGTATCTGAGGAAATATCTGAGGAAATGCCTGATATTAATAATTTAGGTCCTTGGGTATTAGTTATTACGACTAATGGTTATGGAAAGCGGGTTCCAGTTGGTCAATTTACCTTACAAAACCGAGGAGGAAAAGGTCGGATTGCTACTAAGTTTAAACAGAAGAAAAAGAAAGTAGATAAAGTAGCTGCTTTAAGAGTAGTAAATGAAGCAGAAGAATTAATGATAATTACAATGCGAGGAGTTATTATTCGTCAAGCAATTAATGCTATTTCTATTCAGTCTCGTAGTGCTACAGGAGTCAGGGTACAAAAATTAGATGATGCAGATGCTATAGCAGAAATTGCTTTAGTTCCAGCAACAGAAGAAGAAGAAATCGAAGAAATCGAAGCAGAGGAAATTATGGAAGTAGAAGAAGTAGAATCAGAAGATTCAGAAGAATAAAATTACAGCAGATTCCAAGTATATAAAGTACAGATATTAACAATTAAATAAATGCAAGTGCGGGCATCTTGCCCGCGATAGGTGTATCTCATCAAAGTGGAATCTGCTGTAAGTACAATTTCCATAGGGCGGTTCATTAATGAATAATTAATAATGGATAATTGATAATTACTTCTCCCTAAAAGGGAGAGGATTGACCAATAAGGAAAAGATTTATTTTTTTTCCTTTCAAAGGGGAGGCTTCAAGGCGTGAATTATTTAATGATTTAATTGTTTAATTGTTTAATTATTAATTATTTTGGTAAATAGAAAAGTTCTGATATTGACAGTAAATTTGTTGAAATTTTCCCACCATAAAACTTCCCCAAAAAACTTGTTTATTATACTTTAGCAAAACTATTGATTCATGGAATTTTATACTTCATTTTTCCTGCTTGCTCCTACCTTATTATTAGTACAGCAAAATAATGTTGACAACAGAAAAATCTTAAGTGAAACAGAAATTTATCAACGCTTACAAAAGCTACCAAATTGGGAAATAAAAGATAATCATTTATCATATACCCATAAATTTCAAAACTTTCCAGAAGCCATAAATTTTGTTAATTGTTTAGTAACACCAGCAGAAAAAGCAAATCATCATCCAGACATTATTATTTCCTACAATCAAGTTACAATTAAATTAACAACTCACGATGTAAAAGGTTTAACTGTATTAGACTTTGAATTAGCAACAACTATTTCTCAATTAATTAAAACTTGGAAATCAGACAAACAATGTAAATTTGATAGTGCTACGCGCTAGGGAATAGGGAATACTAAACTGTTAAAGGGTTTTTCGGAAAAGCTCGGTTCACAGGGTTTAGAAATGTCAAATACCTTAATGCGTAGCGCTATAAAAGACAGAAAAATTAATAACATTAACTGTAGGGGTGTGGTCTCCAAATCCCTGATTTGCTTGGGTTTAGAGACTAAACCCCTACGATATTTGCTATAGTAGTATTTTTGTTCTGCTAAATAATATCTATACAGCAATAAAAACTAATTAAGCAATTAGTAAGGTTTGCTAATTCTCTTGTATCAATACTTTTAATTATCCTTAAATATCTCAATTATAAGTAGTCATATAGCAATTAGAGATAATTTGAGAACAAAAACTGTAGGGGTTTGGTCTCCAAACCCAAGTCAAGATTTGATGTAGACACCAAACTCCTACGATCAAATATTACAACCTAATGCGCGGATTGCTATAGCGGATTCCACCTTGGTGAGGTCTACCTACGCGGGCATTCCGGCCCGCACTGGTAAGACTTAATTATCAATATCTGTACCTCACGCTTCTTGGGAAATGCTATATACAAAATAATTTTTATAGTTGAGAAAAACAAAGGTTTAATAATTAATAATTACCTATCCTGAAAACAGATAAAACTTTATAAAAGAAAAAACCTCTTTTCTCTAAAAATCGAAAGCCTTATACCTTAATTATTTTCGAGAGAAGAATGCTTAAGTCAAAATATATTAAGAGTTTCCCAGCTAATTTTTCTCTAACTATACTTCTGAATTTTGTATATATAAAAAGGAAATAAAATCAACTTAAAACAGGAAAAATAAATAACAGACTATTACCTTTATTATCTTAAAAAATGATATTACTCATAACATTGATTAGTGGCATTTTAATGGGAATGACAACAGCACCAGTAAATGCCTGGTTTTTAGCTTGGGTAGCTCTAGCTCCTCTCTGGATATTAGTAATTCAACAGAAAAAATCCTTCAATAAATTTTTATTAGGTTTAATTTGGGGAGTAGGTTATCACGGTTTAGCACTATTTTGGATAACTGGAATTCATCCGATGACTTGGCTAGGAGTTCCTTGGTTAGCTAGTCTAGCGATCGCTTTCTTTTGTTGGATTTTTATTACTCTTTGGGGAGCAATTTTAGTAGCTATTTGGGCTTATTTATTTGGATTTTTCACTTCAGATGAAACATCTTCATTTGCCAGAGTTTTATTAGGGGTAAGTTTATGGTGTGGTTTAGAAAAAATCTGGAGTTTAGGAAATCTCTGGTGGACTTCTTTATGCTTTACCCAAAGTAACAATAATTTAGTAATTTTACACCTTGGTCAGTTATCAGGACCAATAACCGTTACGGCAGCTATTGTGATAGTAAATGCTTTAATTGGAGAAACTTTTATCCAAGCTAAAAATCAACAAAATCAAAGATATTTTCCTTTATTGTTACTGCCAATAATAACTTTAATATTTTTCCATATTATCGGATTTAGCTTATACAATACACCTCTAAATTCTGACGCAAAAACAGCTTTAAAAGTTGGAATTATTCAAGGTAATATTCCCAACGAAATCAAGTTAAACTCTGAAGGTTGGTATCAAGCATTGGAAGGTTATACAAAAGGATATAAAAAATTAGCCGAGGAAAATGTTGATGCCGTATTAACTCCAGAAACAGCTTTACCTTTTCTTTGGACGAATCAAAATAATCGTAGATTTCTTTCCTTTTATCAAACAATTTTAGACAAAGGAATAATAGCTTGGGTAGGAGGATATGGCAAACAAAATAATAATCTGACAAACAGTTTATTTACAATTGATAGTACAGGAGAAATATTCAGCCGTTATGACAAAATCAAATTAGTACCTTTAGGAGAATATATTCCCTTTAATGAAGTGTTAGGCAAACTAATAGATAGACTCTCCCCTTTAGACGCTCATTTAGTACCAGGAAAAACAGACCAAATATTTAATACACCCTTTGGCAAAGCAATAGTTGGAATTTGTTACGACTCAGCTTTTTCCGAAGTATTTCAAAGACAAACATCAGCAGGAGGAGAATTTATTTTAACTGCTGCTAATAACGCTCATTATAGTTCCATAATGCCAGCTCAACATCATGCTCAAGACGTAATGCGGGCGATCGAAAATGATAGATGGGCAGTACGAGCAACAAATACAGGTTATTCTGGAATTGTAGACCCCCACGGTAGAACAATTTGGCTTTCTGGAATTAATACTTATGAAACTTATTCAACCACAATTTATCGCCGAAAAACTCAAACTTTATATGTAAAATGGGGTGACTGGTTAACACCATTATTAATCATAGGAGGAGTATTAATAATAATTAGGGTTTGCTGAAAAAGTCTTATGGCTGAGGGTAGGAGTCAGGAGACAGGAGACAGGAGACAGGAGACAGGAGGAGTAAGGAATTTATCGGAGGCAGGAGGAAGAGTTATACCTTGATTTTTCAGCCATGAGTCAATCAAAATCCTTACTTTTTTAGCTTTAAAGAGCGAAAACCTCGTACTTTTTCAATACCTAAAAAGGCACTTACCTTTATATGGCAATTCTTTTATATTTATTCAGCAAGCCTTAATTAAAAAGCTTTCAGCGTTCAGCATTTAGCATTCAGCTTTCTGCAAAATTGTAATTATTTTTGTTATTAGAAATAGTCTGGTTATTTGTTACAAATATTTATCAATTTGGTACTATAGCAATCCTAAATAGGGTTTCCTGAAAAAGTATTTTTGCTAAGGTAGGGAGTAGGGAGTAGGGAAGATCGGAAAATGAGGAGTTGAAAATCAGAAAAACAACTTTACCTCATTAGGTTAAGAAACGCTATATTACAGCGCTTTTCAGGTGAATGAACCACACTAAAAAAATAATAATCCTGTAGGGACGTTGCATGCAACGTCCCTACAGTGTGAAAACCGCTGTAATACTCCAAATAATTCAAGATGCTGCTGATACTGCCCTAAATTTACTCAATAAATGATTAGGTATTTATAGACTAAAATCCTACAATAATTCCTAATACATAATCTCCTTGATTGACAGAATGATTTGTAGAATTATCTAAAATTAAACCATCTGTTTCTGCTAAAACATCTATTATTTTTGGTAACTCTTGATTTTTGTTAAAACTCAATATTTGATAAATAGACTGATTTTGTTTGACCAATTTACCTGGTTCGAGTCGATTTTGAATCATTCCACCTACCGGAGCATAATAACGCTTCATCCCTTCTCTAGGAATTAAATTTATTTGATTATTTGTTGTTTCAGCTAAGGGAAATTCCGCTATTTTTAATATCCCTTTATTAGTTAAATAATTTTTCACTCCCCGAATACCTTTTGCCACTGATTCAGGATTCATTTTCATGCCTGAACCTAATTCTAACGTCCATGATTCTATGTCAAATTTAATTACTTTTCCTAAATTTTTCAAACTCCTTTCTAAAGCTAACCAAGGTTTCAAAAATGCTTCATCAAAAGCATCTCCATCATATTCTCCATCTCCCATTACAATTCCATAATCTAGGAGAAATGATTTAGCACTTTCTTCTCTTCCATGAAAGCAATAAAGATAATCTAAACTTTGATTTGTCGAACTATGTAAATCTATTACATAATCAGCATCTAAAGATAATGATTGAAGTTGATATCTATATTGTTTATAAAAAGGTGTACCACTCGGAGAATTTATTTCCTGTAACTGCCGAGCAAAACTATCTAAAATTTGCTGACGATAGTTATTTTTAATCTCTGTTTCTGTTAAGTCAATTTGACTTTTAGCAAAAGCATCAATATCTACATCTTCCTTTTCATAATCCCAGAATATCCGATTCCAATCTTTGCCATCGTAGCTATTATATCTACCAGAAGAAAATTGATGAGACCTGGCATTAACTCCGTCAGGATTACACACAGGAATTAACAAAATTTCTCCTATTAGTTGGCTATTATCCAAAGTCATTAAAAATTCTATTAATTGATGAATAACAGCATTACCACTAATTTCTGCTCCATGTAAATTTGCCTGTATATAAGCCTTTTTTCCAGCTTCATTTCCAGTAAATTTATAAACTTGTAAATAGAGAGTATCACCAGAAGCAAGTTGTTTTAAAGGTATACTATAAATTATTGGTTTCATCAATTTTTTTTAGGTAGCTGATAGCTGATAGCTGAATACTTAGAGGGTATCTGTAAATAAAAAAATCCTTTTGTAGGGTGGGTTAGGCACAGATTAATACTTAAACTTAATAGTTTGGTGTGATTTGCCGTAACCCACCAATAAGTGACCTTACAGCATTGCTTAAGA
>JBFRWR010000340.1:0-4277 GCA_051439685.1 Trichodesmium sp. | reverse complement strand
CTGTTGTCCGATGATGTATTGGAGTTCGGGAATGACTTCGATGAGAACTTGTCCGTTTTCTCCTAATGCTTCTAGGATTTTCCCTTTCCATTCTTGCAATTGGGTATCACTTTCTCCGAGTAATTGCCCCATCAAGTCTCGGAATGCTTGGACAAAAGCAAAAAAAGGAATGTTGCGATTGAATTGGCCGAATTTGCCTTTGATAAAGTATCCTTTCTGTCTGGTAATGGGTTTGTGGACTTCATTTACCACAGCAGTTTTCCCAATGCCAGAAAATCCGGCCACTAACATCATTTCTGCTACTCCCCTTTTCTCCCCCCTTTCAAATGGAGATGCTACTCTTTCAAAAGCATCAAGCAAAATTTGTACTTCTTTTTCCCTACCGTAGAGCTTTTCCGGGATGAGGAAGCGATCGCTCCTATCCAGTTCTCCCAATACAAACGGTTCAATTTTCCCAGTCTCTTGATATTCAACCCTACATTTTTCCAGGTCATATTTTAATCCCAAAGCACTTTGATACCGCTGTTCCGCATTTTTTGCCATTAACTTCAAAACTATATTAGGTAAGGGTATCAGGGCTTGGGTATCAGGAATGGCTGGAGGGGTTTTAGCTATGTGTGCGTGGACAAGTACCAGGGGATCTTCACTTTCAAAGGGAAGTTTTCCACTCAACAGTTTGTAAAATGTGACTCCTAGAGAATAAAAATCGCTGCGATAGTCTATTCCTCTATTCATCCTTCCTGTTTGTTCGGGAGAAATATAAGCAAGCGTTCCTTCTAAGACATTGGGGGTTTGCAAACTTTGGGTTTCTTTCGGCAGTAATGAGGAGATACTAAAATCGATTAATTTTACTTCTTTGGTTTCTGGATGAATTAATATATTTGCTGGTTTGATATCTTTATGAATTATTTGATTTTGATGGAGATGGTGCAGAATTTCTACTATTTGCAAAGCAATTTCCCAAAATTCTGCAACCGATACAGACAATTTGCCTTGATATTCAGCGAGGGATATACCCCCTATATCTTCCATGATTAGAGCGTAGCCATTTTTGTAACGCAAGAGCGAGTAGGGTTTGACAATACCCGGAATGTCTAGATTTTTGGCAATGGCGTATTGATTGCGAAATTGCACTAATTCGTTAAAGTTCGGATATTCCTGAGCTATTAGTTTCACAATTACTGGTTGCCCGCTATTGACATTTTGACCACGATAGACTAAGGTACGCTCGCTTTCATGGATGAGTTCAAGGGCTTGATAATTGCCGATTATAATTGTTTTTTTCTCCATCATTTTCTAGGTTTATGCCTGGTTGAGTCTAATTTTTTTGCTCATTAGGCTAGTTTAGTTCATTTTTTGATGAAAGTCTAACTATTAGATATCTCCAGAAAAGAGGGAGTAGGGAGTAAGGAACCCACCCCTAGCCCCTCCCATGAGGGGAGCCAAGAGGGGAAATAATTGATGGTTTCTAATCGATAATTGATTTAATTTTTGATTTTTGGAGATATCTATTATACCAATTCCCAAGCATTAACGCTATACTTGCGTAATACTTTAAGTTATTAACTAATAAAAAAAATATAATCAATTTTTTCCTAATTTGAGTCAAGTTAATATTAATTATTCTTATGTTTACTTCTCCCCCACTGCCCTACTCAACAAAATGTAGAAAAGTTTTTGATAAATGGTATTAGACGTCTGCCAAGGAGGAATTAGTTTCTAAAGAGAATTAAACCTGATGTTTGCGCAGCATTCAGCAGGAAATAAAAAGGTCATTAGTTCAATAATTAATTATTAATCAATCCTCTTATTTTCAAGAAGAGAATTGATTAAAAGGGAATTTTATTTATTTTTTATCCTTTAAAGCATCTGCTTTAAACCCTTGTTTTTCGGTAACTTTAGTAAGTTATTACCTTATAAAAGCTGAATGGTTACAAACTAACAAAAGGAGTCATAACTATTGCTTCTGAGATTCTCTTTACCCGATCTTATTAATTAATAAATTGAAGTAACTCTAATTGATTAATTTGAGCAACTATTTCTACTAATTTTTGCCATTCTTTTAGTGAATCCGAACCTTCTCCCATTGGTTTAAAATATGTCGGCCAAACTTGCGACCTTACTTCATATAAAAATACAGGCCATTCATTTTTTACTTCTTCTCCTCGTAATACTTGATCGACAAATTCTTCTACGGCAGCAAATACTGCTAATTTCGGTTCTGATGATAAATCTGCTAAAGCTTCTTGACATTTATAAACAGTTTCTTGATGCAATTGTTCTAAATTTTCTAGCACTTCTTCGGCAGTAGGTTTATCAGATAATCTGAGGGAAGTATCATCGGGAGTTAGGTCATCTAAATGTTGTCTAATCCGATAATGAAAATTCACTTCATAAGACATTTCAAATTTCCATAAATTTTGGAAAGCACGGCGTAAATTAATTTGTTCTTCTGATACTTTTTTCTCAGCAATAATTTTCAGATATTCAGGTTCTCTAGCAGTTGTTAAGCCTGGCAAATTTCCGGGTGCTGTTAATACTGTAGTTACCTGAGACTTAGCATCATTAATTAATTGTTTTAAGCCATTGTCTAGAGAATTAAAATGTCGAGTGAGATGAGTCCTAATTTTATGTAAATATTCTGCATAAACAATTTCCCAAGAACCCTTTTCTCGATGTCTAACTTGAATTTCTTGGAGGCTAGGAATTCCTGGTTGTTCTTTACAACTTTGAATTGCTGCGTCTACTTGAGGTTTAAAAAAGTCTTCGTCTACTAGATAACGTTGCTGTTTAAAATTATCTAGCAATTCCATCAAACCTACAGATAAATTACTCATTAACTGATTATAGAGAGGAAGAAAAACTCCCATTTCATTTTGATTATTACTAGGAGTAGCTAACGCCTGACTTGCCTTTTCTATTTCTTTCTGTACAGTTTTTTGTAATTCAATAATTCGCTCTTGACAAGAAGCAGCATATTGTCTATCTAAACTCTGAATTTTACTCGCCAAATAATTTAAAACAGTATCTAATATTTTTACATTAGCTGCCTCAACATCCGCACAATTAGCAATAATACAATCTACTAAATTCAGATGTTTTTTGCTGAGGTCTCCAGCCAAATCTTGACAATTATTAAAATTATCACCATTGGCAGAATTAGCATTAGTTTGATTGAGAATCATAAACGACCATAAATCCAAAGGCAAATCTACAATTGCTGCCCTAGCTGTGTCATAAAGTCGCACATCAACATCTGCCCAATAATCACCTTTAGCGCTAGGCATTCTCACAAATAAAACAGCATCAATATCTTGACTTAATGTCTGAATTAATCGTGCTTCATCCCCAACACCAGTATCACCTAATCCAGGCATATCAACTAATGCAATTTGCCCGACTTCAGTATTAGGAAAAGGGCAAGTAATTTTCACTTCTTTAACTGCCAAATAATTAAAAAATATCCGCTCACCATCAGCAGTATCTTGAGCAACATATTCTCGAATTTCATTACTAGAAATACGCTTAGGTGGAGAATTTAATAACCCCACATATTTATCAATATTATTGTGATATCGAGTCAGATGTTCATACATCGCACCCGGTTCCGCATATCCAGGTAAATTTTCTGACAATGGAGGCAAAGGTTTAGACGCAAACTCCACCAAACTATTAGGTTTCGCCCCCAAATGTAACTTTTCATAATAGGGCGCGATAACTTCATCTAAAAACGAGCGCTCAGAATAAAAAGAAACCTCGCCATAAGTTGCAACGTTCGGGTTATGACGAATAGTGCTACGAACACCCGTACAATGTTGGCGATCGCCATCTGGAATTTCGGTAGTTGTCAACCCAGTTAAACTTTGTAAAAGACGACTTTTTCCTTGTCGAGCGCGTCCTACCACACCAATATTTAGGGTATCGCGAGAAAAACGTACCTTCAATTTTGCCAATGCTTCTAATTCTGTAGCTATTTTCAGATACAGCGACAGAAAGTCAATTTCCGCAAGTCTACCTCGGATTTTCCGATCTTCTATTTGTGTAATTAATTGATTACGTTGAGATTCAAGAGCTTGTAATCCAGGGATGAGTTCCCTCAGATTTGTTTCTGTTCGTTCAATTTTCTGAACCAGGGGGCGACGCTTATCAATAATATCGTTAATAGTTTCAGTTCTATTTCCCATGACACAACTAACTCCTATATGAAAATTTGAGCAGGATAGAAACTTGAATACTTTCAATATCCTTGTCTCTGAAGTTAGCTACAAATTATCTTC